>CALZDK010000110.1 GCA_945637645.1 uncultured Prevotella sp. | reverse complement strand
TTTCCTTCATCTGTTCATCAGACAAAACGGGAGTTAAAATGAAAACGGTTTCGTATTGATTCATACTACTTTAAAATGTTATTAAATGTTTATTTTGCAAAATGCGGTGCAAAGGTACTGCTTTTTTTTGAATGAACCAAATTTTTTTGTTACTTTTGCCAACAAATTAACTATTTATATGTGATTTATGGTAAAACAAACTGGTATTTTCCTGCTTATAGTGGGAGTTTTGACACTTGTGGTGAGTTTTCTTGTTGGTTGGGCGGACAAAAACAGCACGAGGTTTTTGGGCCTCGTGCTGGTCGTGTCAGGTGCCGTTGTGCACCTCTATTTTACAAAGAGAGAGAGCAGATATTAGTCTTCCTCAGGGGTGATGAGCTTATAGCCCTTGCCGTGGATATTGATTATCTCTATCTGGTCGTCGTCCTTCAGGTGCTTGCGCAGCTTGGTGATATATACATCCATTGAGCGTGCATTGAAATAGTTGTCGTCGATCCAGATGGTCTTCAGGGCAAAGTCACGCTGCAGTATTTCGTTGGCGTGGCTGCAGAGCAGTGCGAGAAGCTCGTTTTCCTTCGTGGTGAGCTTGGTCTGCTTTTCGCCGATGGTGAGCAACTGCTTCTGTGTGTCGAAAGTGAAGCGGCCCAGATGGTAGATGGAGCTCTCCTTGTTCTTCTTTCCGCGAACTCGGCGGAGGATAGCCTCAATACGGAACACGAGCTCTTCCATTGAGAAAGGTTTCGTGATATAGTCGTCGGCTCCAATCTTGAATCCGTCAAGGATGTCTTCCTTCAGGGTCTTGGCTGTGAGGAAGATGATAGGAATCTCGGCATTGGCGGTGCGGATTTCTTGTGCCAGTGTGAAACCGTCTTTTTTTGGCATCATTACATCCAGCACGCAGATGTCAAACTTGGTTTTCAGGAAAGCCTTGTAGCCGGCTTCTCCGTCGGGACACAACTCTGCCTCGTATCCCTTGGCTGCAAGATACTCGCGCAGCAACATTCCCAGATTTTCGTCGTCTTCGCAAAGAAGGATTTTCAAACTGTCTTCCATAATTTTCTGTTTTTTTATTGTTAATACTATTTTTTTCTTGTTCAATCTTTAATCACGGGAAGCGAGATGGTGAAGATGGTGCCTTTGCCGAATTCGCTTTCCACATGTATTTCGCCTTTGTGCAAATCCACAATTTTCTTTACGTAGGCAAGACCGAGTCCAAAGCCTTTGGCGTCGTGGAGGTTTCCTGTGTGTACGCGGTAGAACTTCTCGAATATTTTCTTGAGGTTCTCCTTCTTTATTCCCATTCCTGTGTCGCGTATCGACAAAAGCAGACGGTTGTTCTCGTTCCATGTCCTAAGGTATATGTCGAGAGGCTGATCTTGCTTGCGGTATTTCACCGCATTGTCCATTAGGTTGAACACCACGTTTTGGAAGTGTGTCTCGTCAACATATATGGCTGAATCGACTGCCTCTATCTCAGTATATACCTTTCCCCCTGTATGTTCTACGCGCAGTGAGAAGGAGTGGGCTGCATTCTCAACCATCTCGTTGAGGTCGAGCTGTTTTTTCTTGAATACAGCTTTTTTGCGGTCAAACATCGACATTTGCAACACTTTCTCCACAAGGAATCTCAAACGTTTTGACTCGTCGTTGATTACCCCGCCCAGATGCTGCATCATTGCCTCGCTTTTGCTCACGCTCTTGTCGTTGAGCATCTGTGCTGCGAGTGAGATGCTCGCTATAGGTGTCTTCAGCTCATGTGTCATGTTGTTTATGAAATCGTTCTTTATTTCCGTGTATCTCTTCTGCCTGAAGATGATGACAATGGTGAATATGAACGTTACGAGCAGTACGAGCGTGAAGACCACTGAGGGTATCATGAAGCGTATGCTTGAGAAGATGTAGCTGTTGATGTCGGGGAAATGAATTCTCACGACACCCATCTTCGACGAGGGGTCGTTGCGGAAGAGCACCTGTGAATAGGTGTATGGCAGACCTTCCTCTGTGTAGTCGGGGCAACGATATACTTCCCTGCCGTCAGCTGTTGATACCGTGACATGGTATGGTATGTTGATGCCGTTGTTGAGCAGTTCCGCACGTATGTCTTGGTCGAGGAGCTTGAAGTTTATGCGTTCCTTCAGCGGCTTCTCGCTGGCTTGGTATAGGATGCTATAGACAACCTCGTCGAGCAGTGCCTTCTGATAGATGTAGCGGTTGCGTACTATCTCTTGCAGTGATTTCGATGCTTCGCTGATGGAGCTCTTGTCGGAGCGAAGTATCATTCCTTTGGGAATGGTAGAGGGCTTCGTTGTGATTGTCTTCAGCTGGAAAGATGAGTATATTGTACCGTCTTTTCCCGCCACGGAGTATTGGTGGCTGTGCTGCACCACATCGTTAACCTTGCCAGTACGTGTCATCGCTGAGTCTTGGCGGAAGGCACGGCGCTCAGTCTCGTTGACGTCCTTCTCAAGATAGCGTAATGTCTCATTGACTTCGAGGTTTCTCGATGCCTGATAGAGACTGCGGTTGACGGATTCGTCGAACTGCTCCTTCTTCATCTTTGCCATCTCCTCAATGTATGAGAGCTGGAGATAGAGAAGAACAACGAACGATAGTCCCATTATTATTGCTATTGTCCAAATCGTTGATTTCTTCATGGTGGCAAAGTTAGTCTATTTTTTTGAAAGTTGTTTGTTTTTAGTTAATGGATTCTGTTAATTTTGCTATTGTTAACCATTTTTCCTGATTGTAGTTGCAAATATGCAATTATGATAATTAGAATACCGTAGCTTATGGCCACACTTGTTACTGATATGCCGGGGATTGACACGGAGGAATGAGGGAGACTTGCAATAAATGTGAGAATATTATTTAAAAGGTATATTGAATTTTGCATCAGCCATGCAGCGACTGTTCCAAGGATTGGTATCGGGAACAATATGATGCAAGCTACCGCAACATAGAGGATTATGCTTGTCGCTGGAAGCACCACAATATTGGTTATGAGGAAATATACAGGCAGACGACCGAAATAGTAGGCTATGAGTGGAGCTGTAGCTATTTGTGCTGCCATGGGAATTGTTACCAGAGTAATGAATGGAATGAGACGGGTTAAGATCGGATATCGCATTTGCATTATTGACAACTTGCGGGGCAGGGGAGAGAAAAAGTCGTAAGAGAGCAGAATGCCTGCAACGGCTGCTACAGAAAGCTGGAAACCGGCATCGAAAAGCACTTGCGGATTAAAAGCCAACATCAACGATGCTGCTGTGGCAAGGCTGTTTATGGAGTTCTTGCCTCGTTCGGCAAGACGCGCGAAACTGAATATGGAGAGCATCAGTGCCGCACGAACCACTGAAGCCGGCATGCCAACAAAAACGACGTATGTCCACGTGAGGCAAAGAATAATGCCTGTGGCATACCAACGTCGGGAATATTGTCTGAAAAGCAAGGAAAAAATGAAGAATACAATCACGAGATGGGTACCTGAGAGTGCAAGCACGTGTGCAGCTCCTGTTATTGAATAGGTGTCTTGTATTGATGGGGTGAGCATCGACTTGTCGCCAAGCGTCATGGCGGCGGCAATGGCGAGACTCTCTCCTGATATCCCATGTTCCCGATAGGTGTCCACTATATTGTGGCGGAGTGTCAATGCCCCAAGGCGCATACGTTGCATAAAGGATAGGGAACTGATTGAGACTGCCTTCCCCTTGCAATTATTCTTTCCAATGAAAGCCGTAAATGCGATGTTCCTGACTCTAAGATAGCGTTTGTAGCTGAAATTTGAGTTCTTGAAATCTTGAGGCTCTTTCATGCGGCATCTCACCTCAAGTCCATTCCCTATTGCAATGTCTTTCTTGCCGAAATAGGACTTGTCGAAAGCCAATCGTATGTTGCAGCCTGCGTATTTTCCCGATGTGATGATTGCGTCGGCAGTGATTGCCTTGTTGCTTTCCTTTGGTTCAGACATTATCACAACGTCATATACAGAAAAACCTCGCGGACAGTCGGTTCTCAACCCGTTCAGTTGCACAAGTGCAAGCATTATGCCACAAGAAAAGGGAGTAAGAAGCGGCAGCACAAGGGTCTTTATGGGCATCAGCCTTAGTGTGAATGGGGTAGGGTCGGCTTTTATGTTGAAAACGATGGAAGACAGAACGAGAAATAACGTAACTACAATGCTTTCCCATGCCATTGCCGGCGACACAAACCTGTCTGCAATGGCAATGCCTGCGGAAAAGGCAAGGCAGAGAGGAAGCATTGGAGTTTTCATTAGCTGGATCCTTCAAAAACAGTGGGGCAGGCATCGCTGCCTACCCCACGGCTATTTTTGTTTGAAACGTGTAAATACTTAGGACTAATCTTCTTTGTCTTCTTCCTCGTGCTCCTTGATGAGCTGTTGCTGGATGTCGTTTGGAACAAGCTCGTAGCTTGCGAACTTTGTGGTGAACGACGCACGGCCACCAGTTATGGAGCTAAGTGAGATGCTGTAATTGGCAAGTTCCTTGAGAGGGATTTTTGCCTGCAGTTTCTGGTAACCGGCCTCACTGTCCATACCCATGATGAGAGCACGGCGTCCTTGCAGGTCGCTCATCACGTCGCCCATAAAGTCGGCAGGAACATAAACCTCAAGGTCGTAGATAGGCTCCAGAATCTTCGGACCTGCCTCCTTGAAGGCTGCTGCGAAGGCGTTGCGTGCCGCCAACATGAAAGAAAGTTCGTTGGAGTCAACCGGGTGCATCTTGCCGTCATATACAATGACACGTACGTCACGGGCATAGCTGCCTGTAAGCGGGCCACGCTCCATGCGCTCCATGATTCCTTTAAGTATGGCGGGCATGAAACGGGTATCGATGGCTCCACCGACAACAGAGTTCAAGAACACGAGCTTTCCACCCCATTCAAGGTCTATTTCCTCACGGCTCTTGATGTTCATGCGGAACTCCTGTCCGCCAAACTTGAACACCGTCGGGTCTGGCATACCGTCGGCGTAAGGCTCTACGATGAGGTGCACCTCTCCAAACTGTCCCGCACCTCCAGATTGCTTCTTGTGGCGATAGTCGGCTCGGGCAGACTTTGTGATGGTCTCACGGTATGGAATCTTTGGCTCTTCGAACTTGATCTGAATCTTCTCGTTGTTCTCCAAACGCCATTTCAGGGTGCGGAGGTGGAACTCTCCCTGTCCGTGGACAATGGTCTGACGCAGCTCTTTTGACTGTTCAACCACCCATGTCGGGTCTTCCTGACGCATTTTTGTGAGTGCGACCATGAGTTTCTCCATCTCTTGCTCGTTGACAGCCTTGATGGCGCGTGAGTATTTAGAGTTTGGATATTTTATGAAGTCGTAGCGGAAGTCGCAGTCTTTGCCGTTAAGGGCATTGCCTGTCTTTACGTCCTTTAGCTTCACCGTACAACCGATGTCGCCGGCACACAACTCGTCAACAGGCAGACGGTTGGCTCCTGCGCATGCAAAAATCTGAGCTACTCGCTCCTTAGAGCCACGGTCGGCATTAGTAAGGTCGGTTCCAGCCTTTATCTTGCCGCTCATTACCTTGAAGTAGGAAACCTCTCCGATGTGTGGCTCTACTCCAGTCTTGAAGAAATAGAGTGATGTAGGACCATCGCTCTCTGCAGGAACTTCCTCGCCGCGGGTGTTGTGAATCTTTGGCATCTCGCTTACGAAAGGAACGACGTTGCCAAGGAACTCCATCAGACGACGTACACCCATGTCCTTGCCTGCGCATACACAGAAAACGGGGAAAATGCTGCGTGTCACGAGTCCCTTACGTATTCCCTCGCGCAACTCGTCTTCGGTGAGGGTTTCTTCCTCGAAGAACTTCTCCATTAGACCTTCATCGTTCTCTGCGGCAGCCTCTACGAGAGCCTTGTGGAGTTCCATTGCTTTGTCCATTTCCTCGGCAGGAATATCTTCTATGATAGGTGCTCCACCCTCGGGCTTCCAGGAGTATTTCTTCATCAGCAGCACGTCGATGAGCGAGTTGAAGCCAGGACCTGTAGATATAGGATATTGAATTTGCACGCACTTTGGACCGTAGATGTCCTGCATTGTGGACATAAGTGTGTCGAAGTCGCACTTGTCGCTGTCGAGCTGGTTGATAAGGAAGATAACGGGCTTCTTCAGCTTCTCGGTGTAGCGGAAGTTGTTCTGTGTGCCAACTTCTGGGCCATACTGTCCGTTGATGAGGATAACAGCCTGGTCAGTAACGTTCAAAGCTGTGATGGCACCTCCTACGAAGTCGTCGGAACCCGGACAGTCGATGATGTTCAGTTTCTTGTTGTTCCACTCAACATGGAAAACGGTTGAGAAGACGGAGTAGCCATATTCCTGCTCAACAGGGAAATAGTCACTCACGGTGTTTTTCGCTTCTATGGAGCCACGGCGTTTTATTATGCCTGCTTCATAAAGCATTGACTCGGCAAGTGTTGTCTTGCCGCTACCCGCACTGCCAATCA
>CALZDK010000109.1 GCA_945637645.1 uncultured Prevotella sp. | reverse complement strand
GTACAAAATTACCAAAAAAGAGTGGATAAATCAACTTTATTCACTAATTTTGCACATAAAATTAAAGAAAAATGGGAAAAAGGCTCATATTCACACTTCTTGCGGCATGTTTTTCAGCGTTTAACGCCTTTGCCGACTTCAATCCTACTGCTTACTACACCATCGACGGTGAACAGCAGGAAACCACCGATGCCATTCTCGACGCGGAAGCTCCTCTTGAGGTAACTTTCAGCGCCAATCCCACCAATCTTGCCGCAGGAGAGACCTACGACTACGAGTGGCGACTCACAAAAAGCGGCGAGCAGACACCATTTCTCACCCGACATGAGGAATCCACCATCTACGAGTTCCGCGAGTCGGGATCATTTCTCGTACAGCTCTTCGTCACTCCCATGGGCGAACAACAGTCAGAACTTATTGCCACCATAACCGTGAGCATATCCAACAGCCTACTTGAGATGCCCAACGCCTTCTCGCCAAACGGCGACGGCATTAACGACATATACAAGGCAAAGTCTAACCACCGAAGCATTGTGGAGTTCCATGCCTATATCTTCAACCGCTGGGGACAGAAAATCTACGACTGGACAGACATCAATGGAGGATGGGACGGAACATGGCATGGAAAGCAGGTAAAAGACGGCACCTACTTCGTTTTGGTTAAGGCGCGTGGGGCTGACGGAAGGAAATACGAGATAAAGCGCGACGTCAACATATTGCGCGAATACATCGAAGAATAAAAAAAACACATAATGTCAAGAGAAGACGAAAAGATAAACGTTTGGGGAGCAAGGGTACACAACCTTAAAAACATCGACGTGGAGATTCCCCGAAACTCACTGACCGTGATAACAGGATTGTCAGGGTCGGGAAAGTCGTCGTTGGCTTTCGACACCATCTTCGCCGAAGGACAACGACGCTATATAGAGACCTTCTCAGCCTATGCGAGGAACTTCCTCGGAGGAATGGAACGTCCCGACGTTGACAAGATTACAGGACTTAGCCCTGTGATAAGCATCGAACAAAAGACAACCAACAAAAACCCTCGCTCCACAGTGGGCACCACTACCGAAATCTACGACTTCATGCGACTTCTCTTCGCACGAGCTGGAAAGGCATACAGCTACGAGAGTGGCGAGGAGATGGTGAAATATACTGAGGAACAGGTTGTTGAGATGATTCATTCCAACTATACCGGAAGGAAAATCCTTATCCTCGCCCCTGTGGTGAGAAGCCGCAAGGGACACTATCGCGAACTCTTCGAGAGCATGCGACGCAAGGGCTACCTCAACGCACGCATTGACGGAGAGGTTAGGGAAATAACAAAGGGAATGAAACTCGACCGCTACAAAAACCACGACATAGAGATAGTGATCGACAAACTGGCTGTGGGCGACAAGGACGACGACCGCCTCCGCAAGAGTGTTGCCGTGGCAATGAGGGCTGGAGAAGGGCTTCTTATGGTTCTCGACAAGGACACCAATAACTTGAAGCACTATTCAAAACGACTCATGTGTCCCACCACTGGTATGTCCTATGGCGATCCTGCACCGAACAACTTCTCCTTCAACTCACCACAGGGTGCCTGCCCTCGTTGCAAGGGTTTGGGCTATGTAAACCAGATAGATCTCGACAAGGTTATCCCCGACAAGAGTCTCAGTATTCACGGAGGTGCCATAACACCACTTGGCAAATTCAAGAGTCAGATGGTGTTCTGGCAAATCGACGCCATACTGAAAAACTACGACCTCGACATAAAGACACCTGTTTCCGATATTCCGGAGGAGGCGATGAACGAAATTCTCTATGGTACACTTGGCAACGTGCGCATCGACAAGGAACTTATTCACGCCTCCAGCGACTATTTCCTATCGTTCGACGGAGTGGTGAAATATCTGAAAAACCTTATCGAGAACGACGATTCCGCCACAGTGCAGAAATGGGCAGACCAGTTCATGGCTGTCACAGAGTGTCCTGAGTGTCAAGGCAGACGCCTCAACCGCGAGGCTCTCTCCTATCGCATCTGGGACAAGAACATAAGCGAA
Organism: uncultured Prevotella sp.; assembly: GCA_945637645.1. GTDB lineage: Bacteria > Bacteroidota > Bacteroidia > Bacteroidales > Bacteroidaceae > Prevotella. Next base: position 4,647 of record CALZDK010000109.1, on the reverse strand, counting down.
CTTGCCAAGATGGACATCGGCGAACTGCGTCAATGGCTTGACGAGGCACAGAATCATCTTGACTCAAAACAGTCGCAGATTGCCAACGAGATACTGAAGGAGATGCGAACACGTCTCGACTTCCTGATCGACGTGGGACTCGACTATCTCTCACTCGACCGTCAGTCTGCCACACTCTCCGGTGGAGAGAGCCAGCGCATCCGACTTGCCACGCAGATAGGAAGCCAACTCGTCAACGTGCTCTACATCCTCGACGAACCGAGCATCGGACTCCACCAACGCGACAATGAGCGACTTATCAGGTCGCTAAAAGAGTTGCGCGATATTGGCAACACTGTGATTGTAGTCGAGCACGACAAGGACATGATGCTCAGTGCCGACTATGTCATCGACATTGGTCCGAAGGCAGGACGGAAAGGTGGAGAGGTGGTGTTCCAAGGAAAGCCAAAGGATATGCTCACCCAGCACACCATAACAGGCGAATATCTCAGTGGCGCAAGGAAAATTGAGGTTCCCGCCACAAGGCGAAAAGGAAACGGGAAAAGCATCAAGATAACAGGAGCAAAAGGCAACAACCTGAAGAATGTTGACGTGGAGTTCCCGCTCGGAACTCTCATCGTGGTTACAGGAGTCAGCGGTTCGGGAAAGTCAACACTCATAAACGAGACGCTTCAACCCATTCTCAGCCAGCATTTCTACCGTTCGCTGAAAAAGCCGATGCCATACGACAAGATTGAGGGTATAGAGAACATCGACAAGATTGTAAACGTGGACCAAAGTCCCATAGGACGCACCCCACGTTCCAATCCCGCTACCTATACAGGAGTGTTCAGCGATATCCGTTCTCTGTTCGTCAACCTCCCTGAGGCAAAGATAAGAGGCTACAAGCCAGGACGTTTCTCCTTCAACGTAAAGGGCGGAAGATGCGAGACTTGTGGCGGCAATGGCTATAAGACCATAGAGATGAACTTCCTTCCCGACGTAATGGTGCCTTGCGAGGAATGCCACGGCAAACGCTACAACCGCGAGACTCTTGAAGTGAGATACAAGGGAAAGAGCATTGCCGACGTGCTTGACATGACCATTAATCAGGCGGTGGAATTTTTCTCCAACGTGCCTGATATCCTCCGAAAGATAAAGACCATACAGGACGTGGGGCTGGGCTACATAAAACTCGGACAGCCTTCCACCACTCTCTCCGGAGGCGAGAGCCAGCGTGTGAAGCTCGCCACCGAACTGAGCAAGAAAGACACTGGCAAGACACTCTATATTCTCGACGAGCCAACCACAGGTCTGCATTTCGAAGACATAAGAATACTCATGGACGTTCTACAGAAACTTGTTGACAAAGGCAATACTGTGATAATTATCGAACACAATCTCGACGTGATAAAACTCGCCGACCACATCATCGACATGGGACCAGAAGGAGGTCGTGGAGGCGGCATGGTTATGTCGGCAGGCACTCCAGAGGAAGTGGCAAAATCGAAAAATGGCTACACGCCACGCTTCCTGAAAGAGGAGTTAAAGAGTAAGTAGCCATGAATGAAAACATACCTTATCTCGACTACGGTACTTGGCTCCGCAAACGCTTCCCCTTCAAGGTGCAGAAGCTCTCGGTCGATGCCGGCTTCACCTGTCCCAACCGCGACGGACATATAGGCACTGGAGGCTGCATCTACTGCAACAATCAGTCGTTCAGCCCCGCCTATTGCAACCGCCAACTCTCCGTAAGGGAGCAACTTGAGGCAGGAAAGCGTTTCTTCGGAAGGAAATATCCCGACATGCGCTACATGGCTTATTTCCAATCGTTTACCAATACTTATGCCGACCTCGACCACCTGCGCCGACTCTATGAGGAGGCTCTTGAGGTTGACGACATTGTAGGAATAGTAATCGGAACACGCCCCGACTGCGTGTCCCTTCCCCTACTCGACTATCTCCAGAAGCTCAACCGCCAAACAATGGTGACTGTGGAATACGGCATCGAGACAGCCAACGACCAAACGCTGCAACTCATCAATCGCGGACACGACTTCCAGTGCTCACGCCATGCCGTGGAACTCACTGCCGAGAGAGGCATAACTGTAGGCGGACACATTATAATCGGACTTCCAGGTGAGACAGCAGAGGAAAGCATAGCCCAGGCACACGTCATGTCGTCGTTGCCTCTCGACATACTTAAGATTCATCAGATGCAGATAATAAAAGGCACACGACTTGCAGCAATGTATGCCGAAAAGCCGTTCCATCTCTACACACCCGACGAATACACAGAAACCATCATCAGCTATCTTGAGCACCTTCGTCCAGATATTGCCGTAGAGCGCTTCGCCTCGCAGTCGCCAAAGGATCTGCTCATAGCGCCGCAATGGGGATTGAAAAACTATGAGTTGACAAATCTTGTTGTGAATAAGATGAAACGTGAGGGAAGGTATCAAGGCAGCCTTTCAACCGAAAGCAACTTGTCCATAGCCATTCCAGGATGATGTTTCATATATTTTGCCACAAGAGCCGTAAACCTTGTTGAGAAAACTCGCTTGCCCATTATCCTATTGACTATCCATTGTATCTTGCCAATATGGAGGTCTGTTGTAAGCTGCGACTTGCCCTCTTCGGGAATAGGATAGGAACTCAGTATGTAGAACACCAAACAGTCTGGAACTATCATGTTTCTCGTCATCTGCTTCCGCTGCGACTCCGGATAATATTTCAAGTATAGGGGATAGTCCTTGCCAAGATACTTGTCGAGGCTTATTCCTATGCTGTTGTTGCCCACCACAATGCTCTGGTCCAGCGCACCAATCTGTGTATAAATGTTTGGAACAGTAAGCACAGGCAGCATTTTCAGTAGCTTGTCAAACGACTTTTGAAGTTCCTTGTCCAAGTCTTCCACGTTGGCGTACTGCTGTTCCACCTCGTTGATAAGCGACTGTAAGACAGTGTCTTGATAGAAATTCAGAAACTTGTTATTTATGTCGCGATCGTTCACCTTTCCCAGTTTCAGCACATCCTCTATCAGTGTTCTCGTTTCCTGTGGGTACTCAAGGTTCATCTGCTGCAGTGCGGAATAGTCGCCTGTGGTGAGGAAAAGGCTTTGTATGCGGTCGTAGCGGTGGAGACATATCTTGTCGTCCCCATCGTTAGCGTCGTTGGGCTTCAACTGAAACTCGCAACCCACACATGCCACCATTGCAATAATCAGGAAAATGTATATCTTTCGCACTGCTTCTTTAATTTTTGTGCAAATATACTAAATAATATTTTAATCTCCAAATTTTCTGCTAAAAAAGATAAAATTATCCGCAATTTAATTAACTTTTATGCTTTTTATTGCTCAATTGCCATACTTTTGTGTAATTTTGCAACCTAACAAAACAAAAAAACAAACGAGCAAACGAATATGAAACGAAACCTCATTTCCACCGCCTTTGCGGCATTAGCCATCACCACAATGGCACAAGACATCAAGCAGGTAACAGTAACCAACAACTCTGGCTTCCAACGCACAGCCGAGCCTGTAGCCATCAACATCGACGAGGCAGCCGACATAAAGTCTGCCAAAGTAACCATCGACGGCACCGAGATTCCATGCCAGCTCGACGACATCGACGGCAATGGCGTAAACGATCAGCTTTTCTTCCTCACCTCATTGGACAAACGACAGAAAAAGACCTTCAGGGTGGAGTTGAGCAGCAAAACTACCCAAAACACTTACGAGGCGCAGGTCTATGCCCAAATGATGCTCACCAACAAGAAAATTAAGAGCAGCAACAAGCAGGATCTCTATATCAGCAGTCTCACCGTAGATAACGGCACCAATCCCTATTGGATGCTCCACCACCACGGTCCAGCCTTCGAAAACGAAATGGTGGCATACCGCATCTATTTCGACGAGCGACAGACTGTGGATATCTATGGCAAATACCGCAAGGCACTCGAACTGAAGCAAACTCAGTTCTACCCCGATGCCGAGCAAAAAGCTTCCGGCTTTGGCGACGATGTGCTCTGGGTGGGCAAGACATTTGGCGTAGGAGCTTTGCGTGGTTGGGCAAACAATGCGCCTCAGATGCTCCAAGATGTTGACAAGCGCACTCTTTCCATTGTTTCACGCGGGCCTCTGCGAACCATAGTAAAGGTGGAAGATCGTGGCTGGAATCCGTTATATCCCGAAAGTTGCAACGCTGCCGACCGCATAGACATGACAACACTCTACACCCTATGTGCTGGTCGCCGCGACTGTGCAGTTGATGTCAGCTTCAAGGGCGATGTCTCAAAGCTCCAGCTTGCAACAGGTGTAATAAACGTGAAAAACTCCGTAGAGTTCAGCGACAACAAAGGACTGCGTGGCTGTTGGGGAACTGACTGGCCAGTATCAGAAAAAGACTCAGCAGGACACAAACGCGAAACCGTAGGCCTTGGCATTTACATTCCTGCAGCTTATGTTGTCAGTGAGTTGCCTGCCAACAAGGACAACTATCCCTACGTTGTAAGTCCCACTGACTCATCTCTCCACTATGCTATCACCTTCGCCTCCGACAACGAGACCTTCGACGGCTCCCACCATTCCTCCAAGTCGTTCTTCGACTATCTGAAGCAATGGAAAAAAGAGTTAGAGAAGCCTGTGACAATCAGCGTAAAGGATTT
>CALZDK010000108.1 GCA_945637645.1 uncultured Prevotella sp. | reverse complement strand
ACGTGCAGAAGACTGGCCGCATGAAGATTCCTTTCGGTATTGCACAGATAGGAAAGGCTTTCCGCAACGAGATTGTTGCACGTCAGTTTATCTTCCGTATGAGGGAGTTTGAACAGATGGAGATGCAGTTCTTCGTGAAGCCGGGAACGGAACTCGACTGGTTCCCTAAGTGGAAGCAGACACGTATGGCATGGCACCAGGCACTGGGATTCGGTGAAGAGAACTACCGTTTCCACGACCACGACAAGCTGGCTCACTATGCCAACGCCGCCACCGACATTGAGTTTAAGATGCCGTTCGGCTTCAAGGAGGTGGAGGGAATACACAGCCGTACGAACTTCGACCTCTCGCAGCACGAGAAATTCTCTGGCAAGAGCATAAAATATTTCGACCCACAGACCAACGAGAGCTACACTCCGTATGTGATAGAGACTTCCATCGGCGTTGACCGTATGTTCCTCTCCATCATGTGCCACGCCTACGAGGAGGAGAAGTTGGAGAACGGTGAGACACGCGTGGTATTGAAACTGCCAGCAGCCTTGGCTCCCGTGAAACTCGCCGTGATGCCACTGGTGAAGAAGGACGGTCTGCCAGAGAAGGCACGTGAGATTATCAACGACCTGAAATTCCACTTCAACTGCCAGTACGACGAGAAAGACTCCATCGGCAAGCGCTACCGCCGTCAGGATGCCATCGGTACTCCTTACTGCGTGACCGTTGACCACGACACACTGAAAGACAACTGCGTGACACTCCGCTTCCGCGACACCATGGAGCAGGAGCGTGTGCCTATTGCAGAGCTGAACAGCATCATCGAGGACAAGGTGAGCATTGCAAGCCTGCTGAAGAAACTGCAGTAAGTTATTTGAAAGGTTTGAAGGGTTTGAAAGGTTTTAAAGGTTTGAGGGGTTTAGAAGTTTAAAAGGTTTGAGTAGTAACAGACAAATGTATATAAAGAAAAAAATCTTTTACCTGTTCATGACGGTCGTGGCACTGTTTGCCACGACCTCATGCAGTGAGGACGACGGCATAGTGGAGGAGTATCCAGACTGGCAAGTGCGCAACGAGACATACTTCAACCACCTGACAGACTCGGTGCAGGCTCTCATTGCCAACGGCCGCACCGACTGGAAGCGCATAAGGACATGGTCGAAAGGCGAGGGAGACTTCCTCACCAACGCAGACTATATCCTCGTGCACGTGGTAAACAGCGCACCGGCAACGGAAACGGCATCGCCGATGTACACCGACTCTGTAGCCGTACACTACAAGGTGAACCTTCTGCCTTCAACCTCCTACCCCAACGGTTTGAAAGCCGACGCGAGCTATATTGAGCCGTTTGACCCCGATGTTGCCGTGGCAGCAAGATTCTTGGCTGGCGGTGGCCTGATAGACGGATTCACCACAGCACTGCTACACATGCGCCGTGGAGACCGTTGGGTGGTGTATATGCCCTACCAGCTGTGCTACGGCGTTGAGGGGAGAGACAATATCCCTGGCTACAGCACTCTCGTTTACGAAATGATGTTGAAAGACTTCTGGAGGGATTAGGACAAGTTGACGAGTTGACAAGTTGACGAGTTGACAAGTTGGCAAGTGGACAAGTTGACAAGTGGACAAGTGGACAAGTGGACAAGTGGACGAATGGACGAGTTGACGAGTTGATTAGGAGCAAGGGGTTTGATTGTTGTATGTTCAATCAAACCCCTTGTTTTATTTTTGCAGAAGTGTCAAGCCGTTGTCACTTAATTCTATTAGACGGCGTTTATACAAATCGCCGACAGCTTTTTTGAATGTCTTCTTGCTCACCTTGAAGCGGTCGGAAATGAGCTCGGCAGGACTCTTGTCGCCAAGGTCGCAATGTCCGTTGTTGTCCTTGAGATACTGCAAGAGGACTTCGGAGAACTCCTCGGTGTTGCGGCGACCCGTAGGCTGGATGGTAACGTCGATCTTTCCGTCGGGACGCACACGATCGACATAGCCATTAAGACGGTCGCCTGTGGTGAGCGGACGGAACACCTGGTCGGCATAGACCAGTCCGGCAAACTCGTTGTCGATGATGACCTTGAAGCCAAGCTCAGTCTTCTGCCATACAAGAAGACTGACCTTGTCGCCATGGGCATAGGGAGGCATCTCACGACTGAGATAGTGCTCCACCTTTGCCGACGCCACCATACGGTAGCTGTCCTCGTCGATGCCCACATGCACAATGTAGCCCTGCCCCTTCTCCATGCGTTTCTTCTGCTCGCGGAACGGGCAGAAGAGGTCTTTCATCAGTCCCCAGTTGAGGAACGCACCATACTCGTTTACCCACGCCACCTCAAGATAGGCGAAGTCGCCCACCTTTGCCAATGGCTGCAAGGTGGTGGCAACAGGACGCTCGTCCTGGTCGAGATAAACGAACACAGAAATCTCATCGCCTACCTTCAGGCCTTTCGGCACATATCTCGAAGGCAATAATATTTCTCCTTCGACACCACCATCGAGGTACATTCCAAAATCCACTTCTTTCACAACCCGCATCAGGTTGTAGTCTCCAAGTTTTATTTTTTCCATTTATATTGTCTTTGCGAAACTTTAATACTATTGAGGATCAAACTTTTCAAACTTTTCAAACCCCATCAAACCATCTCAAACCCCTTCTCAAACCTTTCAAACCCCATCAAACCTCCTCAATCCTCCCATCCTTCATGTGTATGGTACGGTCGGTGATGGAAGCCAGCTGTTCGTCGTGGGTTACGATGACGAAGGTTTGACCGAACTTGTCGCGAAGGTCGAAAAAGAGTTGGTGGAGTTCGGTCTTGTTCTTCGTGTCGAGACTGCCTGACGGCTCGTCGGCAAGTATCACGGCAGGATTATTCACCAAGGCACGCGCCACGGCAACACGCTGTTTCTCGCCACCTGAGAGCTCGTTGGGCTTATGGGTGGCACGGTCGGAAAGTGCCATGAAGTCGAGAAGCTCCATTGCCCTCTGTTTAGCCTCCTTCGGCGACTTCCCGGCAATGAAAGCAGGAATCATGATGTTCTCTATGGCAGTGAACTCCGGCAAGAGCTGATGGAACTGGAAAACGAAACCTACATGAAGGTTGCGGAAGTCCGACAACTTCTTCTGCTTGAGACTGCTTACGTCCACGGAGTCAACAACCACGCTACCACTGTCGGGACGGTCGAGCGTACCCATAATCTGGAGCAGTGTCGTCTTTCCCGCTCCACTGGGACCAACGATGCTCACCACCTCGCCCTTGTCGATATGCAGGTCGATGCCCTTGAGCACCTCCAACGAGCCGAAACTCTTCCTTATATTCTTTAAATCGATCATATCCAATATGTATTTTTTCTTCTATTCTTTTCTTTATCTCCTTTTCATCTTCATACGCTCCACCCACTTGAGCAACGTAGCGTATGCACTCTCGCTGTCGCGGCGCTGCGGAGCGGTAAAGGTCATCACATCCTGTGGCTGACCGTGCTGGTCGGGATAGAGGATTATGAGGCTGCACGTGGGGAAGTTCTCGGTAAGCTCTATGGGCAACCGCTCGAAGGCGGGCTTATAGCTCACAGTGCCAGGACGGGCGGTGATGACCACGAGCAGATGGTCGTCGCGAACCTTGTCGGAGAGTGTGGGCAGTTCCTTCCAGTGGACAAGTTCCTCAAACTCCATGCGCACCTCCGGGTGGCGGTTGCGGATATATTCCTCTATCAGTCCGTTGGTCTTTTCCCTGCCATGGAATATTATCTTGCACCCTATGTTGCCCGCAAGGCGCGAGAGATGCTCTATCCAGCGGTAGAAGCCAGGCTCGAACTCCACCCTCGAAGGCACAGCCACATGAATGCGGCGCAGGGTGCTCAGAGGTTTCAGTATGCGGCAAATCATTATCTGGCGGTTTATCTCCGTGATAAGTCCGGGAGTGTAGGCGCCCCAGAACGAGTCGTTGGGTGAGGTCTTGCGGTGAAGACCCATTATTATCTCCGAGGCGTCGAACTCCTTGAAGGCGTGTTTTATGCCGTTGGCTATGTTGGTAGAGAGGCGGCTCTGGCTCTGCATCAGCACGTCGGCGGAGATTGCCGTCTCCTCGGCACGCTCAAGGATGTTGCGTCCTTCCTTGCGGTTACGATTGCTGTTCACGTCGTCGTACACCACATTGAGTCCGATGAGTCCACGGTTGAGCCGTTTGTTGCGCATCATGATGGCGAGATTGACAAGTGTGTCGGCATCCTCGTCGTGCTGCAGCGGCAGCAGCATCTGCTCGTCGTCGGCGGCGATATTCTCCGTCTCAGCAATATTGAGTTTCTCCTTCAGGAGGATTGCCTGGGCGGAGTTGTCAACGACTATGGAGCTGACAATACAGGTGAAGAGAATCATCATCACTACACCGTTAAGCACGTTGGCGTCGAAGACATAGGAGCCGTCGGGCAACATCATGTGCATGCCCACCATGGTCATGGCAATGCCTCCGGCGGCATGTGCCTCGGTGAGACCGAACATCATGTGACCGGAAAGCAGCGGGGCCTTGAAGATGAAGCATGAAGCGTAGGCGGCTATCGCCTTGCCAAGGGTGGCGAAGACAACCATGCAGAAGACAACCCAAAGGGTGTCGTAGCCATGGAAAAGGACACTGATGTCTATGAGCATGCCCACACCGATGAGGAAATAGGGGATAAAGAGGGCGTTGCCGATAAACTCGATGCGGTTCATCAAGGGCGACACACTCGGAATGTAGCGGTTTAGGGCAAGACCTGCCATGAAAGCGCCGAAGATGCCTTCAAGTCCGCAAAACTCGGAGACGGCGGCACTGAGGAAGAGCACGCTCATGGTGTAGATATAGAGCATCACGGAGTCGTCGTAGTGGTTGAAGAACCAACGGGTGAGCCTCGGAATGACGAGGGAGAGGACGGTGCAGAAAAGAATGACCTTGGTGACGAAAAGCACCCAGAACGTAACTCCCGCATCGCCACTCGCCGAACCCACTATGGCGGCAAGGATGAGCAACGAGAGAGTGAGGGCTATCATAGACGATCCAACACTAAGTGCGACGCTGGGATGTTTCTGCAGACCGAACTTGCAGACTATGGGGTAGGCAATGAGGGTGTTGGAGGCAAAGATACAGGCAAGGAGCAGCGAGGTGATCTCGGAATAGCCAAGGAGGAAAATGCCTACGAGATAAGCCGTGCAGAACGGTATGGCAAAAGTTAGCAGACCGAAGACGAGGAACTGCCGCTGCCGCTTCCTGATGTTGGTGAGGTTCATCTCCAAGCCGGCAAGGAACATTATGTATAGCAGACCCACCTTGCCGAAGAGCTCGAACGACGAGTCTCGTTCCAAAATGTTAAGACCATAGCGTCCCACCATGATGCCGGCAAGCACCATGCCAATGATGTGTGGAATGCGCAACCGCGACATGACGATGGGCGCAAACAGTATTATGCAGAGCACGACAAAGAAGATCAATGTCGGGTCGGTAATCGGGAAATATTGCGAAATATCTGGCATCTTTTTCTGCTGATTTTCATTTCTTTGTGCAAAGGTGCAAAAAAAATATCATATTTCAGTCATTATTCCTTAAAAATTAAAGGATAATTGCATTAAATGTTGTAATTTTGCACCCGAAAAGCTGAAATGGCCAAAGAAATAGAACATTAACAACATAAAAAAGAAGAAAAGACATGAAAGTAGCTATTGTTGGAGCGAGTGGCGCAGTGGGACAGGAATTCCTTCGCGTTCTCGACCAGAGGAACTTCCCCATGGACGATCTCGTGCTGTTCGGATCAGAACGCAGCGCAGGAACGAAATACACCTTCAGGGGCAAGGAGTATGAAGTGAAGCTCTTGCAGCACAACGACGATTTCAAGGACATCGACATCGCATTCACCTCTGCTGGAGCAGGAACATCGAAGGAGTTTGCCGAGGACATCACCAAGTACGGTGCGGTGATGATTGACAACTCAAGCGCATTCCGCATGGACGAGGACGTGCCTCTCGTGGTGCCAGAGTGCAACGCCGAGGACGCGCTGAACCGCCCTCGTGGCATTATTGCCAACCCTAACTGCACAACGATAATGATGGTCGTTGCATTGCAGCCTTTAGAGAAGCTGAGCCACATAAAGCGTATTCACATCGCAAGCTACCAGAGCGCAAGCGGTGCAGGAGCGGCTGCAATGGCTGAGCTGCAGGAACAGTACAAACAGATAATGAACGACGAGCCTGTGACGGTGAAGAAGTTCGCATACCAGCTCGCATACAACGTGATACCACAGATTGACGTGTTCCAGCCTAACGGATACACCAAGGAGGAGATGAAGATGTTTAACGAGACACGAAAGATTATGCACAGCGACGTGAAGTGCTCGGCAATGTGCGTGAGAGTGTCGTCGCTGAGATCACACTCCGAGTCGGTGTGGATTGAGACAGAACGCCCAATTTCCGTTGAGGAGGCACAGAAGGCAATAGCGGAGGCTCCTGGATGCACACTGCAGGACGACCCCGCAAACCTCGTATATCCTATGCCTCTCGACACGGCAGGCAAGGACGACGTGTATGTGGGACGCATCCGCAAGGACCTCTCCGACGAGAACGGACTGACATTCTGGCTCAGCAGCGACCAGATACGCAAGGGTGCGGCACTCAACGCCGTTCAGATTGCCGAATACCTGATAAAGGTGGGCAACGTTAAATAACAAACAAAAAAACACTCACTCATAGGAATCGGGAAGAAGACGAATGTCTTTCTCCTGGTTCCTATTTTTTTAATAC
>CALZDK010000107.1 GCA_945637645.1 uncultured Prevotella sp. | reverse complement strand
TTTCGTGGCTGCCAAACTTGGTATGGGTTATGGACTCTTTGAACTGAAGAACTCTGTGACAAAGACCACAAGCGCATTCTTCGAACCGGCACTTGACTATGTCGTCTGCAAGATTCCACGTTGGGACCTATCCAAGTTCCGTGGTGTTGACAAAGAACTCGGCTCATCAATGAAATCCGTTGGTGAGGTTATGGCAATAGGACGCAACTTTGAAGAGGCAATACAAAAGGGTTTGAGAATGATCGGACAGGGAATGCACGGTTTCGTGGAGAACAAGGAACTTGAGATTCCCGACATCGACGCGGCACTCAGGGAGCCAACCGACAAGCGTGTCTTCATCATCTCGAAGGCAATGCACAAGAACTACACCATAGACCAAATACACGAACTTACGAAGATCGACAAGTGGTTCCTGCAAAAGCTGAAGCACATAATAGACATCGACGAGCAGATGAAGGCAGTGGGCAATATCAATAAGCTCGACAAGGAACTGCTGCGCGAAGCTAAGGTATATGGTTTCACCGACTTCCAGATTGCTCGTGCCGTAGGTCTCGACAACGAGGTGAACAGCATGGCAAAGGCAGGGCTTCTCGTCCGTAACCTGCGCAAAAACTACGGCATCCTGCCCGTCGTGAAGCAGATAGACACTCTGGCAGCCGAATATCCTGCACAGACAAACTACCTCTATGTCACATACGCTGGCGTGGAGAGTGACATAAAGTTTGAGAAAGACAAACGTTCTATCATTGTGCTTGGCTCAGGAGCCTACCGTATCGGTTCTTCTGTAGAGTTTGACTGGTGTGGAGTGCAGGCCTTGAACACAATACGCAAGGAAGGCTACCGCTCAGTGATGATAAACTATAACCCGGAGACCGTATCTACCGACTACGACATGTGCGACCGTCTCTACTTCGACGAGCTTACCTTCGAGCGCGTCATGGACATCATAGAGTTTGAGTCGCCTCATGGAGTTATTGTCTCCACAGGAGGTCAGATTCCAAACAACCTCGCCATGCGTCTCGATGCGCAGAACGTGCCTATTCTCGGCACTTCGGCAAAGGACATTGACAATGCCGAGGACCGTGCCAAGTTCTCCTCAATGCTCTCTCGCAACGGTATCGATCAGCCTGCATGGAGTGCGCTCACCTCAATGGACGACATAAACAAGTTTATCGACGAGGTGGGCTTCCCTGTGCTTGTCCGTCCTTCATATGTACTCTCCGGCGCGGCAATGAACGTTTGCTCCAACCAGGAAGAGCTTGAGAAGTTCCTCCGTCTTGCCGCCAACGTGAGCGAGGACCACCCGGTAGTTGTAAGCCAGTTCATAGAACATGCCAAGGAGGTGGAGATGGATGCAGTGGCAAAGAACGGCGAGATAATTGCCTATGCCATATCCGAGCACATAGAGTTTGCTGGAGTCCACTCCGGCGACGCAACCATACAGTTCCCGCCGCAGAAACTTTATTGCGAGACAGTGCGCCGAATAAAGCGCGTCAGCAAAAAGATTGCCGAGGAACTGCACATCAGCGGTCCGTTCAACATCCAGTTCCTCGCACGCGACAACGACATAAAGGTGATAGAGTGTAACCTTCGTGCCTCACGCTCGTTCCCATTTGTGAGCAAGGTTTTGAAAATAAACCTCATCGAGCTTGCTACAAAGGTGATGCTCGGACTTCCTGTGGAAAAACCGCACAAGAGCCTCTTCGACCTCGACTATGTGGGAATTAAGGCAAGCCAGTTCTCATTCAATCGTCTGCAAAAGGCAGACCCAGTACTTGGTGTTGACATGGCTTCCACAGGTGAGGTTGGCTGCCTTGGCGACGACACTTCAACGGCTCTTCTCAAATCAATGCTTTCCGTGGGTCATCGCATACCGGAGAAGAACATTCTCCTCTCCACTGGTAGCGCAAAGCAGAAAGCGGAGATGCTTGACGCGGCACGAATGCTTGTCAGCCATGGCTACAAACTCTACGCCACTGGTGGAACATCAAACTATCTTACAGAAAACGGCATAGAGAACAAACGGGTATATTGGCCTTCGGAGGAAGGTCAGCCACAGGCTCTCGACATGTTGCACAAACATGAGATTGACATGGTGGTGAACATACCTAAAAACCTTACCGCGGGAGAACTCTCCAACGGCTATAAGATTCGTCGTGCCGCCATTGACCTTAATGTGCCACTTATTACCAACAGCCGACTCGCATCAGCGTTCATTTATGCGTTCTGCACCGTCGGAATAGAGGGTATTGGCATCAAGAGCTGGTCAGAATATTAAAAAAAGTGCCAAAAAGTTGTGTGGTTTAAAAAAAAACCGTATATTTGCAGCAATTTATGTAACAATGCTAGCTTATGAACTTTGGCGAAAACTTTGAATCGAAGATAAACCGCAGTGATTATAAGATACTCGTGGTTGACGACGTGGTCAGCAATGTCTTGCTTCTTAAGATATTGCTGACCAACGAAAAATTCCAGGTGCTAACGGCAAATAACGGAACAAGTTGTATAGAAACAGCTAAAAGCCAGCACCCAGACCTAATACTTCTCGACGTTATGATGCCCGACATCAGCGGATTCGACACCGCAGTAATTCTGAAGAAGGAAGCGGCGACTGCTGACATACCCATTATCTTCCTCACGGCACTCAACAGCCCTGCTGACCTTGTACACGGATTCCAGGTAGGAGCCAACGACTTCCTCACCAAGCCATTCAACAAGGAAGAACTGGTGATGCGCGTCATGCACCAGATTTCCCTCGTGGCGGCAAAGAGAATCATTGTGCAGCAGAATGAGGAATTGCGTCGAACCATCAACAACCGCGACAAGATGTACTCCGTTATTGCCCACGACCTCCGTTCGCCAATGGCGAGCATAAGAATGGTGCTCAACCTCGTGGTGCAGACGGTTTCACCAGAAGCCATAGGACCAGAGATGTTCTATCTCATAGATAAGGCTAACAAGGAAACAGAGGAGACACACGACCTGCTCGATAACCTCTTGAAATGGACCAAGAGCCAGACAGGACGACTCAAAGTGGCTTATCAGGACTTTGAGGTTATGGACGTGGTGACTGGAGTCTATGGTATCTTCACGATGATAGCGGAGACAAAGAAGATTGCCCTCACCATGGAGGAGAAAGACACCGGACTTAAGGTCCGTGCCGACAAGGACATGCTCAATACCGTAGTTCGCAACTTCCTCAGCAACGCTATCAAGTTTACTCCAGAGAACAGCTCGATAGAGATCATCGTAACACGCAAGGAAGATTTCGCTAAGATTAGCATACGCGACCACGGAGTAGGTATCGCACCCGAACGTATCGAAGGACTGTTCCACAAGGGAGAGACCACATACGGCACGAACAATGAGGAGGGAAGCGGTCTTGGACTTCAGCTCTGTAAGGACTTCGCCGTTAAGAACGGAGGCGACGTGGAAGTGGAGTCAACACTTGGCGAGGGAAGTACCTTCAGCGTTATTGTTCCACTGCTCAAAGAAGAATAAAGAATTAATTTTTTAATAAAGAAGAAATAGAAATGAAAGCATTCGTTTTCCCTGGTCAGGGAGCACAATTCGTAGGTATGGGCAAAGACCTCTACGACAATGACCCAAAGGCAAAAGAACTGTTTGAGAAAGCAAACGAGATTCTTGGCTACAGGATAACAGACATCATGTTCGCAGGCACGGACGAGGAACTGAAGCAGACAAAAGTGACACAGCCTGCCGTTTTCCTCCACAGTGTAATCAAGGCTATCAGCCTTGGCGATGAGTTCCAACCTTCTATGGTGGCAGGTCACTCATTGGGTGAGTTCTCTGCTCTCGTTGCAGCAGGAGCCATCAGTTTCGAGGATGGTCTGAAACTCGTATATGCACGTGCCATGGCAATGCAGAAGGCATGTGAGAAGACTCCTTCCACAATGGCAGCTATCGTAGGTCTTGCCGACGACAAGATTGAGGCAATATGTGCTGAGGTCAGTGAGTCAACTCCTATTGTTGTTCCTGCCAACTACAACTGTCCCGGTCAGCTCGTAATCTCTGGTTCCGTTGAGGCCATCAATGCCGCATGCGAAAAACTGAAGGAAGCTGGAGCCAAGCGCGCACTGCCGCTGAAGGTTGGTGGAGCATTCCACTCTCCACTCATGCAACCGGCAAAGGACGAACTTCAGGCAGCTATCGAGAACACTGAGTTCTCTGCTCCAAAGTGTCCGGTATATCAGAATGTTGACGGCAAGCCACATACCGACCCAGCAGAAATCAAACAGAACCTCATCGCCCAGCTCACAAGCAGCGTGCGTTGGACAGCATGTGTTCAGAACATGATTGCGGACGGTGCCGACGATTTCACAGAGTGCGGTCCAGGCAAGGCGCTCCAAGGCATGATTGGAAGAATAGACAAGAACGTTGCCGTTTGCGGCATCTCATAAACTAAGACAACATTTCTCGGAGCATGCTGAGCCATTCAGTATGCTCCGAATTTTCTCCCACTTCCTAAAACAAACAATGAAAAAGACAGTCATTTACCAAGTATTACCACGTCTCTATGGCAACCGCAACACAACCCGAAAGCCAAACGGCACCATAGGGGAGAACGGTTGTGGAAAACTCAATGATTTCTCTTCGGCGGAACTGAAGGAGATAAAGAAAAAAGGTGTAACACACATTTGGTACACCGGAGTGATTCGCCACGCTTCGAAGACAGATTATTCTGCTTACGGCATTCCACGTCAGCATCCGGCAGTGATAAAAGGTCAGGCTGGATCTCCATATGCCATAGCCGACTACTACGACATCGATCCCGACCTTGCTGTTGACGTGGAGAAACGAATGGAGGAGTTCGAGGCTCTGGTCAGCCGCACACACAAGGCTGGAATGAAAGTAATAATCGACTTCGTGCCAAACCATGTTGCACGCCAATATAAGTCGCTTTTCCAGCCAAAAGGAGTGAAGGGACTTGGCGATGACGACGACCCACAGCACGGCTTTTCACCGAAAAACAATTTCTACTACTGCCCAGGCGAGCAATTGTCACCCTATTTCGACATCTTCGGAGGAGAAGAGGAACCCTACGTCGAAATACCGGCAAAGGCCACGGGAAACGACCACTTCGACTCTCGTCCGGGAAGGAACGACTGGTATGAAACGGTGAAACTGAACTATGGCGTTGACTACTATGCAGGAGGCATAGGGCTCTTCGACCCGATACCAGACACATGGCAGAAAATGCTCGACATAATGCTCTTCTGGGCGTCAAAGGGAGTGGATGCCTTCCGTTGTGACATGGCGGAGATGGTTCCTTCTGCGTTCTGGTCTTGGGCTCTGAGCCGGCTGAAGAGTGACTATCCGGAGATTACTATCATTGGAGAGGTCTATAATCCGTCGCTCTATCGCTCCTATATAGCAAGTGGTTTCGACCTGCTCTACGATAAGGTCGGGATGTACGACACACTGCGTGCAGTGGTGTGTGGCTACGCATCCGCCTCATCCATAACTGGCGCATGGCAGGCAACAGACGACATTGCCGACCACATGCTCTATTTCCTTGAGAATCATGACGAACAACGTATAGCCAGCGATTTCTTCGCAGGGTGTCCTTTCAAGGCTGTGCCTGCACTTGCCGTTTCACTGATGTTGCGTCGCAATCCGTTCATGCTCTTCGAGGGTGAGGACTACGGAGAACGTGGAATGGACGCCGAAGGGTTCAGCGGGCGAGACGGACGCACCACCATATTCGACTATTGGAGTATCGACACACTCTGCCGAGCAGCCTCTGGCAATCTTTCCGACGACGAGAAACGTCTTGCCGACATTCACTCCAAGCTCATATCTATTGCTCAAAATGAGAAGGCTGTTAGCGAGGGAGAGTTCTTCGACCTCATGTATGTAAATCCAGCTTCCGCCACTTTCAATCCTTATCGCCAATACACCTTCCTGCGCAAGGCTGGAAACTCACTGTTGTTGGTAGTTGCTAATTTCGACGACAAGGAGGCAAACGTCAGCATAACTATCCCAGCTCACGCTTTCGACTATCTCAACATCAGCGAAGGTAGCCATAAGGCTACGGAACTGCTCACAGGCATTGCCTCGCCAGTAACACTGTGCAAAGACGGAAGCCTGCCAGCCTCTGTGCCAGCCTATGGAGTTGCGGTTTACAAAATAACACTATAAGAAAATGGAAGAACCAGTTCTCAACTCTCACAACAAGGAAGAGTTTCCCCCGGCACACACAGCCGAACACCTGCTCAACCAGACTATGAAGCGAATGTTCGGCTGTGAGCGCTCGCGCAATGCCCACATAGAACGCAAGAAGAGCAAAATCTCGTTCATCGTTGACCATAAGCCGACGAGGAAAGAGGAGAAGGAGATTGCCGACAGAATGAACCAACTCATTGCCGACGACCTTCCCGTAACCTTTGAGTTCGTAACACGCGACACCCTGCCAGACGATGTAAGTCCCGACCGTCTGCCCGACGACGCGTCAGAGGCAATACGTCTCGTACGCATCGGCGACTACGATGTCTGTCCCTGTATAGGCAAACACGTCCGTTCCACGTCGCAGATAGGTCGCTTTGAACTTCTTGGCACCAACTGGGATGAGCTGACTCACTCTTTCCGTATCCGATTCAAGGTGGTGCAATAAAGCGGACATGATAACAAGAGAAAAACTGAAAGGATCTTACAGCGAGGGCGAGGCTCTCGCAATATACAAAGAGGTGAAGGCAAAGGGTGATTTCATTGGCTTTTGCCTTCATTTCATGC
>CALZDK010000106.1 GCA_945637645.1 uncultured Prevotella sp. | reverse complement strand
AGTTGACAAGTTGACGAGTTGACGAGTTGACAAGTTAATTGCTTTTCGCTTAGCTCTCAGGGAACAACGCTTTGTCGTATTCGTCGCTCGAAGCCAATCGTCCGTTGACGAGACACACGATATCAATATCGCCGTGGAAGCAGAGTTTCTCGTCGGAAGCGCGGAATATGTCTTGCGTGAACACATATTTCAAACCGTCCTTCCTCACGTTGAGGCGAGAGATAAACTCGTCGTCGCACCTCAGTGGTGTCTTGAACTTCAGGTTCATTCTCGCCACCACTGCATCCACTCCCTTGCGGTGCATCTCGGCGAAACTCAACCCGCAAGCCTTCAGGAAAAGGTGTCGGGTGTGTTCGGTGTAGTGTAAGTAGTTGGCATTGTTGACAATGCCCTCGATGTCGCACTCATAGTCGCGAACCATCATTCGTGTTTCAAAAATATATTTCATTGTTTCTTCAAATACTCATATCCTATGCGGCATCGCAGGCAGTCGCGCTTGTCGCAATACATCTTCTTCAACTGTATGAGAGCCTGTGAGTCGCCGGCATTGGCAACGTTTAGCCCACACTCGCGCCACATGCGAATGATGTGATTGTTCTCCGCCTTCAGCTGTTCCAATATGTCGAACGCCCGTTCGCAGAGTTGCTCCTTGTAGGAGTGTCGTCCGTAGGCGAAGAGCATTGGCACGGCGGTGTTTATCAACAGCAGGTTGATGGAGAAAGGCGACATGCTCTTGTTGTTTTGCGGACTTTCAGCCCCGAAAGCATAGTGTGTGCCCCAATATGGTGTGACGTGTGTTTCCAACAGGGAGCTTATCTCGTTTGCCGTGGTGCACTCGATGAGGTTGCTCAGCGAAAGCCGTCGCCCGTAGTAGAGGTTGGCAAGCTGCGAGATGCGTATGTGAGGAAAGTTCTGCGGCCGCAACCTGAGGAAACGCCACTGCTTGTAGTCCATTGGAGCGAGAGAGAACTTGTGGGCAAAATAGCGGTATTCGTTCACCATACGCTGGAAATAGGGGTCGTTAAGGGCTGCCTGCTGATGGCGCTCCGGCACGGAGTTGATGTCGAGCAGTCCTGCCTGCCCCATAAACATTGCCTCAATCTGGAACAGGTCGTCGCGGTGGTGAGCCACGCAGTTGAGGTGGAGGTTCATTGCCCATTGTTCAAAAGCGTCGCCATTGATTCCGAAACCGTAGTTGCGAGCCAGTGTCACGAAGAGTGCGTCTTCCCACGATCCTCCAAGGCGTTCGGCGCGTTGCCTTATGGCTTCCGTTTTCTGCTCAAGGCGCTCGGTTTCGAGAGCCGACATCCAGGAGTGGACGGTGAGCCGTGTGAGATGGGGAACGATCTTGTAGCAGGGCGGATAATTGTCGGTTGCCATGAGTGCGTGATAGTTTTCCGCAACGTGCTGCGGCACGTTGAGCTGCAGCTGCGGCAGTGTCTCGCCCTTGGAGTTCACCACGTCGGCATCGATGGTTTCCGCAACATGCAATATCACGTTGTCGTAGGCAGAGTCGTGGTCGTGTCCGTGGAGGAACCAGTCCTTCGAGTGGTCGTGAATCTCGATGTTGCCCACCCATGTCTGTCCGTCAATCCTCACCTTGGCGTTGAAGAAATCGGGTCCTGCGTTGCGGTTGTGCAACCCTGGGTCGATAATCTCCACGCTTTGTCCGTCGGTGGTGTAAAGTTCACCGAGCGGAGTAATCTTGTGTTTCCAGACGTAATGCAAGAGTTGTTCCATGTTTTGCCGGTTTTTTCTCTTTTCTTGCACAAAAGTAATCAAAAAAAATGCAAAAAAAGCAAGTAAAGCGTCTTTGTTCTGATTTTTTAACTGAAAACCAATTGATTATGCATAAAATTCCGTAACTTTGCACCGAAAATAAACAAGAACAGTATGAAAATAGCATTAATAGGTTACGGAAAGATGGGCAAGATGATAGAGGAAATTGCCCTTAGCAGAGGTCATGAGATAGTAAGCATAATCGATATTGACAACCAGGAGGATTTCGACAGCCCTGAGTTCGCCTCAGCCGATGTGGCAATAGAATTTACGGCTCCACATGTGGCATACGGCAACTATCTGCGTGCCTTCAGCCACAACGTGAAGGTGGTGAGCGGCTCGACAGGCTGGATGAGCGAGCACCGCGACGACGTGGAGCGTCTGTGCCGCGAGGAAGGGCAAACCCTCTTCTGGGCATCTAATTTCTCCATCGGCGTTGCCATCTTCTCTGCCGTGAACCGCTATCTGGCAAAGATAATGAACCAGTTCCCACAGTACGACGTGGAGATGGAAGAGGTACACCATATTCACAAACTCGACGCTCCGAGCGGAACGGCGATAACATTGGCAGAGGAGATTGTGGCTGACGTTGACCGGAAGGCATCGTGGACAAAGGGGACACTGCTGCGTCCAGACGGGACAACCGAAGGATCGCCTAAGGCTGCCGCCGACCAGCTGCGCATCGACTCCATACGCCGCGACGAGGTGCCTGGCATACACACCATAAAGTATGACAGCGACGCCGACTGCATCACCATAACACACGATGCACACTCGCGCCGCGGGTTTGCCCTCGGTGCCGTGCTTGCCGCCGAGTACACCAAGAACCACAGCGGCCTGCTGACTATTAGTGATATGTTTAAATTTTAAACCTCTATGGAAGATTTAAGCAAAAAGAAACTGAACATGAAGGTGCAGTGGGCAAAGTTCGCTGTTGTCCTCACACTCTACATAGCATTCCTCATCTGGGTAAAGAGTTGGCTCGGAATAATAGTTATTCCATTCATCTACGACGTTTACATAACGAAGAAAATAAAGTGGCAATGGTGGAAAGAAGCTGAAAAGCCGGTGAAGTTTGTGATGTCGTGGGTTGACGCACTCGTCTTCGCGCTCGTGGCTGTGTATTTCATCAATCTCTTCTTTTTCCAAAACTACGTGATTCCATCCAGCTCGTTGGAAAAGTCGCTGCTCACTGGCGACTACCTCTTCGTGAGCAAGGTGAGCTATGGGCCTCGCATACCTGAGACACCACTTACCATGCCGCTGACGCAGCACACGCTGCCTGTGGTGGATTGCAAGTCGTATATTGAGTGGCCACATTGGGAATACCGCCGTGTGAAGGGACTTGGAAAGGTGGAGCTCAACGACATCGTGGTGTTTAACTATCCTGCAGGCGACACGCTCTGTTCGGCACCGCAATATCAGAGCTACGACTACTACGGCATGTGCTACAGCATTGGCTATCAAATATATACGCAGCGGCCTAATCCTGACTCTCTTTCGGCAATGGACCGCATAAAGTATTTCAACACCATCTATGAGGCTGGACGAGAGGAGCTGCGCAGAAACCAGCAGGAGTATGGAGAGATAACGACGCGCCCCACCGACCGCCGCGAAAACTACGTTAAGCGTTGCGTGGGTCTGCCCGGACAGACGCTGCAGATAAAAAACCGAATTGTTTATCTTGACGGAAAAGCAAACAAAGAACCGGAGAATGTGCAATACTCATACTATGTGAAACTGCGCCAGCGCCTGCCAGAGGAAATGCTTAAGGAACTCGGCATCTCCAACGAAGACTTGCTGAGCCTCAACTCTGCGGGATATATGCCGCTGACAAAGCGAGCAGTAGCTATGCTCTCGCAGCGCAAGGACCTGGTGGAGAGCATAGAGATAAACACCGACGCCAGCGACCTTGAGATTTATCCGCTCAACGGCAACAAACACTGGACACGCGACAACTATGGCCCGATATGGATTCCCGCAAAGGGAAAGAGCATCAATCTCACGTTCGACAACATTGCAGTGTATGAGCGTCCGATAAGAGTGTATGAGGGCAACGACCTGAAGATAACGGACGGAAAGATATTCATCAACGGAAAGGAAGCCAAGTCATACACGTTCAAGATGGACTACTACTGGATGATGGGCGACAACAGACACAACTCCGCCGACTCGCGCTACTGGGGTTTCGTGCCAGAGGACCACATCGTGGGCAAACCTATATTCATCTGGTGGTCGAGCGACCCCGACCGCAACGGCTTCTCCGGCATACGATGGAACCGCCTGTTCCGCTTTGTTGACAACATAAAATAGGTTGAAGATTGAAAGTTGAAGAAAACCATTATCGCCATTGTGGTGGCAACAGCAGCCCTCTTTGCTTTTAGGGCATTGGCCCTTACCATCTACAATATTGAGGGCACCGCTCTTGAGCCTGTGTTCAAGAGCGGCGACCGGATAATGGTCAACCGCTGGAGCTACGGATTGCGCACAGGCGAGCCAAACGGTCTTTTCGGCTACGGAAGACTTTGCACCAGTATGCCTCGGCACGGCGACATAATAGCCTTCGACAATCCTTCGGAAAACGTAGAGGGGCTGTTCGTGGGACGCATAAGGGCACTGCCAGGCGACACCATCGCCACTCCACAGGGACCGTTTCTCGTGCCGGGGATTGTGACGTGCGCCACGCAGAACTTCTATGTGGTTGAAATGGGGAAAGACCGCAAACAGTGTACTATCCCGGAGACGAGCATTATTGGGCGGGTGATTCTTGTGATTTACAACCATGACGACTCCAAACCTTTCCATTCAGGATTCGACAGGAAAAGATGGATGAAGGGAATTAATAATTAATTGTGATATGGTTTTGCTTTCGACAACTTATTTCGGGCCAGTACAGTGGTATCAGAAACTAAACAGGGCAGAAGAAACGCTCATTGAGGCTCATGAGAACTATTGCAAGCAGACGTACCGCAACCGTTGCGTCATTGCCACGGCAAACGGACCGCAAGCCCTGACTGTTCCCGTGGAACGACCTGCCGACACAGATCTAAACCATTGCCCCATACGCGACCTCCGCATCAGCGACCACGGACGCTGGCGTCAGCTACACTGGAACGCACTTCAGAGCGCCTACAGCGAGACACCGTTCTTTGAATATTACGCCGACGACCTGCGCCCCTTCTTCGACCGCCGCTACGAGTTCCTCTTCGACTTCAACATGGAGATTTGCGAGACGATGTGCTCACTGCTCGACGTGCAACCAAAGATAAGACTAACGACGGAATACGTTAAGCATGCCGATATTTCGGAAGACTGCATGGATTTCCGCGACTCCATAGTACCGAAACATCCAAGGCATGACCCCTCGTTCACTCCGCGTCCATACTATCAGGTGTTTGGCACGAGACATGGGTTCCTTCCCAATCTAAGTGTTCTCGACTTGCTGTTCAATATGGGGCCTGAGGGAATATTCCTGTTACAATAAGAAAAGAAAGAAAGGATATGGGTAAGAAAAGTATAATAGACCTTAGCCTACGCATGACGCAGGTGTCACATAGTGGCACTGACTTCATCGACGGGGACGTGTTGTTGAGCGACAGGCTCAACAAGGATTCCATGCCCACAAGTCCACACCGCATGACTTTCATCCTCGTGGCACTATGCACCAAGGGAGAGTGTACGTTCACGGTAGATACACAGCAACTGACAATAAGGAAAAACGACGTGGTGATAATCTCCGACCGGCATATAGTGGACAACTTCCAGTCGAGCGACGATGCCGACGGACTTGTGATGATTCTTTCAGTGAACTTCTTCTACGAGGTGGTTAGAAACGTCAGCGACGTGTCGATGCTGTTCTGTTTTTCAAGAAAACATCCAGTGGTGTCGTTAACCGACAATGAGGTGGAACTGTTCAGAAGCTATTTCTTCATGCTCAAGGAGAAAATGCGGGCTACGGACAACAAGTTTCGCCGCGACATAGTGCGGACGCTTATCCTTGCCATGTTCTACGACCTGAGCAACGTTATAGTACGACTACAGGAGTCGGAAAGCAAAAAGCAGACACGTGCAGACAGTATTTTCACTCAGTTCATAAGACTCGTGGAACTGAATTTTCGCAAAGAGCGCAGGGTTGGATGGTATGCGGAGCAACTTTGCATCACTCCAAAATATCTTTCGGAAACTGTGAAGAACGTGAGCAACCGAACGCCAAACGAATGGATAGACAGTTATGTGTCGCTTGAGTTACGAGTGCTGTTAAAATCCACTACCAAGTCGATAAAGGAAATATCAGACGACATGAACTTCCCCAACCAGTCGTTCCTCGGCAAGTTTTTCCGTGAACATGTGGGAGTGAGCCCTTCAGCCTACAGGAAAAGATAGGCGGGAAGTTGACAATTCCTCCGCTGCCGCCTCAAGCATCTCGTACCATTCATTGCCGAAACGTCTGACGAGCGGCTCCTTAAGAAACTTATATATCGGGAGGTCGAGTTCCTTGCCTTTCTTCACTGCCTCTTGGCATACATTCCAGCGATGATAGTTCAAACCAATAAGCCCATTGCTTAGCGACACCTCACGAATGGGATATAGCGCACAACTTATTGGTTTGCAGAAACGTGCCTTGCCTGCACGGTAAGCCTTTTCGAGGGCGCAGAAACAACAGCCGTTATCATGACAGGTGAACACGCAATCCTTTCCTCCTACAATACTTGTCACGAGGTCGCCTTCCTCGTCGGTGTATGCCACTCCCTGTTTGTCTATGATGGCTTGCGCCGAAGCCGACAGTTCGTCCCACACCACGTCGAGCGAATCCTCTATGGCAGCCACCTCGTCGAGAGTCACCGGTGCGCCAGCATCGCCCTCAACACAGCACTCACCCTTGCAGGCGTCAAGATCGCAGCAAAACCTTTCGGTCAATATCTCCGTTGTTATTAAAACATTGTCTATCTGAAAAAACATAATTCCTTAACTTTTTTAACCAAATTAAAACCTTTCAAACCCATCTCAAACCACTCAAACTTTAATT
>CALZDK010000105.1 GCA_945637645.1 uncultured Prevotella sp. | reverse complement strand
ACCTTGTCGGGATGTCCTTCAGAGACTGACTCTGATGAGAATAGGTATGACATAACTCAATATTGTTTATATTATAGAAATGAATTAGACTGCAAAGTTACTTATTTAATGCAGACCATGTACTAATTGTTTTCCTTTATTAACTTTTATTATCAAATCAACCCCTTCCTTCTTTTTATTTCTTCAAGGTCGCCAAGGTCAACACGTCCTGTTTCCTTGTCAAGCCTGATGTTGTATTCCTCGTGGGTTCGCTTCCAGCGATTGTGTGTCCAGAGGTAACATTCCGGCTGTCGTCTTATACATTCCTCAAGCATCTGGAAATACCTGTCAGTGAGCGGCCATTGGTTGGTTGTCCCCTTTTCCACCGTCTTTGATGCG
Organism: uncultured Prevotella sp.; assembly: GCA_945637645.1. Classification (GTDB taxonomy): domain Bacteria; phylum Bacteroidota; class Bacteroidia; order Bacteroidales; family Bacteroidaceae; genus Prevotella. Next base: position 6,596 of record CALZDK010000105.1, on the reverse strand, counting down.
TTGTCTGCCATCTTCACGAATCGGCATACATAGTAGCCTCTTCGAGGTCGGCTTATGTCGGCAAAATACACCGATTCGCCCAACTGTCGCATAAGTCGCTCGGCACCTGTCAATACTGGAGTGTCGTGGTGTAAGAAGTCGAGCCAATGGTGGATATTGTTCCAGAACGGAATCTGGTCAGAGATGTAGCCAAGCACTATTGGTTGTCCCTCCTTCCTGTAGCCGACCAGTCTGCGCAGTGTCTCCGCCATAGGAATGCACTTTGCCCCGAAACGTTCGCGGAGTCGAAGGAAAAGTCGGTCGAACCATACGTTCTCAAGCGGATGGTATATTTGCGCACACTTGCCCTCCGGACTTGTCCATAGCGGCAGCGAGGTTATCCATTCCCAGTTGCAGTAGTGACCAAGATACAATCCTACTGATTGCCCTTTGGAAAAGTCAGCATTAATTGCCTCGTGCCCTTCAAAAACCATTCTCCGGCGTATCTGTCTCTCGCTCATGGAGAAGAGTTTTATCGTTTCCACGAGATAGTCGCAGAACCAGTGGTAGAAGCCCCGCTCTATCTTCCTTCGCTCAGCCTCATCCTTCTCCGGGAAACAGTCGGCGAGATGCCTTCTGACCAATCGCCGGCGATAGCCCACGAGAAAATAGACCATGCAATAGAAACCGTCGGATATTACATACAGCGCCCTCAGAGGCAGAAACGAGAGCAAATATAAGAGTCCGAAGACCAACAGATAAACCAGTCGCATCATAGGCTCTGCATGTCGTTAAGGCGTTTGTAATAGCCGTTCAGGGCAAGCAGCTCCTCATGTGTGCCGCGCTCCACAATCTCTCCCTCGTGGATGACGCATATCTCGTCGGCACTCTTTATTGTGGAAAGTCGGTGGGCAATGGCCACCGTGGTTCGCGTCTTCATCAGTCGCTCAAGGGCATCCTGCACCAGTCTCTCACTCTCTGTGTCGAGTGCCGAGGTGGCTTCGTCGAGTATGAGTATAGGTGGATTCTTGAGAATGGCGCGCGCTATGCTCACCCTTTGCCGTTGTCCTCCGGAAAGCCTGCTTCCACGGTCGCCGATGTTCGTGTCCATCTTGTTTTCCGACTCCATAATGAAGTCGTAGGCGTTTGCTATGCGTGCCGCCTCGGCAATCTGCTCGTCTGTTGCGTCTTCCACTCCAAAGGCGATGTTGTTTCGGAACGAATCGTTGAAGAGAATAGCCTCCTGGTTCACGTTTCCTATCAGCTGGCGCAGGTCGTGTATTCCAAGGTCCTTCACGTTTATGCCGTCAATGAGCACCTCTCCCTCCTGCACGTCATAGTAGCGGGGTATAAGATCGACGAGTGTTGACTTTCCGCCTCCGCTCTGTCCCACAAGGGCTATTGTCTTCCCTTTTTCTATCGTGAGGTTTATGTGGCGCAGGATCCATTTCTTGTCGTACTTGAACGAAACGTCGCGGAACTCTATCCGATGTTTAAATTCCTTTATGATCTTAGGATTCTCCTTCTCGCGGATATTGTTCTCGGAGTTGAGAATCTTGTCGATGCGCTCCATCGAGGCAAGACCCTTCGGTATGTTGTAGCCCGCCTTGGAAAATTCCTTCAGGGGATTAATGATGCTGTAGAGCATCACGAGATAGTAGATGAACGTTGGGCCGGAGAGTGTGGCATTGTCTGAAAGCACGAGCATACCGCCAAACCACAACACGATAACTATCATCACCGTGCCGAGGAACTCGCTCATGGGGTGTGCCATCTGCTGCCTTATGTTCACCCTCATTATGTCGTTACGATACTGGCTGTTTATGCTGTCGAAACGCTTGTTCATCTTTTCCTCGGCGCAGAAAGCCTTCACTATGCGCAGTCCTCCAAGGGTTTCCTCCACTTGGCTCATGGTGTCGCTCCATAGAGCCTGTGCCTTTATGGAGTTCTGCTTAAGTTTCCTGCCCACCATTCCCATAAACCATCCCATTATCGGCACGAAGACAAGGGTGAACAGTGTCAACTGCCACGATATTACGATGAGTGCCGAGAAGTAGGCTATTATGAGCACCGGGTTTTTAAACAGCATGTCTAACGACGACATTATGGAGTTCTCCACTTCCGCCACGTCACCGCTCATTCTTGCAATAATGTCGCCCTTGCGCTCCTCTGAGAAGAAGCCAAGGGGCAGCGACGTAATTTTCTTATAGAGTTGGTTTCTTATGTCGCGCACCACTCCTGTCCTGATAGGTATTATTGTTGCCGAAGAAAGGAAATAGGCACCTGTCTTCAGGAATGTCATCAAGGCGAGGAACAGCCCTATCACCAGAAGTGTCGTCGTCGGTCCTATGTCGGCTATTAGTTTGCCGATGTAGTAGTTGGCATTGTTGGTGAAAGCCTCTTGCAGGTTGTCCCAGCTCCACTCCATCAGCTGCCTTGGTGTCTCGGCATCTCCTGTCTGGAACAGAATCTGCAATATGGGGATAATAGCCATGAACGAGAAGATGTTCAGTATTGCCGACAGTATGTTGAACACCACCGACCATACCAAATATCTCTTGTAGGGCGGAACGAACCGCCTTAGCACCTTAATAAACTCCTTCATGCCTCTTCCCCGAATAGTGTTGCGCTTGAGCTTCCTGTTATTCTCACCCTCACGGTCTCACCGATATGGTGGTTGCCCTTGTCGAACACCACCATCTTGTTCTGTTCGGTTCGTCCGCACAGCTGTTCGCGTGAGCGTTTGCTGAATCCTTCCACCAGCACGTCATACTCCTTGCCCTCGTCTCGCTTGTTGGCAAGTGCCGACATCTCTGTCTGCAGGTGTATCAGCTCGTTCAGCCTTCTTATCTTCACGTCCTCCGGCACGTCGTCGGGCAGATGTTTCGACGCGTAGGTGCCTGGGCGCTCCGAATATTTGAACATGAATGCGGAGTCGTAGCCCACCTCACGCATCAGCTGCAGCGACATCTGGTGGTCCTCTTCGGTCTCGCTATGGTACCCCACGAAAATGTCGGTGGATAGTCCGCAGTCGGGTATTATGCGTCGTATGGCAGCCACACGGTCAAGATACCACTCGCGAGTGTATTTCCTGTTCATCAGTTTCAGTATCCTGTCGCTTCCGCTCTGTACAGGCAGGTGTATGTGCTTGCAGATGTTTGGTGTTTCGGCAATGACATGTAGTGTCTCGTCGCTCATGTCCTTTGGGTGCGATGTGGTGAATCGTATTCTCATCTCAGGCACCTCGTTTGCCACTGTGCGCAGCAATGCGGGGAAACCGATGCTTTCGCCTGTCTCATTGTCCATGTAGGAGTAGGAGTTGACATTCTGTCCCAACAGTGTCACTTCCTTATATCCACGGTCGCGCAGGTCGCGCACCTCACGCAGTATGCTCTCCAAGTCGCGGCTTCTCTCCCTTCCCCTTGTGTATGGCACTATACAGTAGTGGCAGAAGTTGTTGCAGCCTCGCATTATGCTGACAAAACCTCCTATCTTGGCTCCGTGGAGTCGTTGTGGCACTATGTCCTTATATGTCTCCGTGGTAGAGAGTTCTATGTTTATTGCCTTGTGTCCTGTCTCTGCCTGTGCTATGAGGTCAGGAAGCGAGAGATACGAGTCAGGACCTGCCACGAGGTCGGCATGGTGGTTTTGAAGCAGGTCTTCCCTCACTCTCTCCGCCATGCAGCCAAGCACTCCGAGAATCAGTTTCCTTCCTTTCTTCCTCTCCGCGTTGAGTGTGTCGAGGCGGTTGTATATCTTCTGCTCGGCATTGTCGCGCACAGAGCAGGTGTTTAGAAACACGGCATTTGCCTCGCTGATGTCGTCGCAGGTGTCATATCCTGCCATTTTCATCACCGACGCAACAACCTCCGAGTCTGCCACGTTCATTTGGCACCCATAGGTCTCGATATATAATTTCTTCATTGTCAAACAGTTTGTAATTTGCGTGCAAAGTTACAGAAAAAAACTCATACTACGGACGTTTTGCCGATAATTTTTTCTTTTTCCACAGCCATAAGTCTATAAGTTGACATGAGTATTCTCTGTTTCCCTTTCATCCACGGTCACCGGGAATGTGTTTCCACCATTATCGGTGCAGTCTATGACAACACGTTTTACTATCTCGTGGCCTTCGGTTTCCTCTCCTATGTCGTCTGTCATGTCTATGGAAACGGTTTTCTCCGCTCCGTTTTCCAGTTGTATTGTCAGGAACATTGTGCAGGAAATGCTTGCCGTTGCCCTGCCGAATGTCGTTATTCTCCCAATGGCTGTCGTCGTCGGGTTTCCGTCGCTTTCCAAGGTGTCGTCAAGCCACAACGGCACTGCCAACGCAACATCGTTGTCTGAAAGCGTCAGCGTGTTGAGTTTAATCGACTCCGCCATTCCGTCTATCAGTGCTGTCTTGCAGCCTGTCACGATAGCGCCTTTCGTAGTCAGTTCCAGCCTCAGCGGGTATGTCTTAATGCGGGATTCCGGTGAGAGAACAATACTCTTGTAGGTTTCCGACGGATCCAGTTCCCTATATTCCGAGAAGAGTTTGTCGGGCATCAGGGCAACAGGTTTGCCGTTTTTGAGCTGTATGGCGTCTGTCCTCTTTGCCTTTGCTGTTGTGGTGTTGCTCTCCTTGTCCTCTGCCATATCGATGTTCTCAGCGTCGGAGTTGTAAACCAACACTGACAGCATCTCACCTTCTATGCTGACACTCCCACTCTCGTTGTAGAGATATTTTGTAGAGTCGTTGGTGTCAACAACCCTGAAATGCCATTGTTGGGGCTGTGCCTCCGCCTGACATTCCACGGCAATCTTCGTCATTCCACCTTCCTCGTTGCCTGTCGAAGAGTCTTCCACAGGGTCTATGTAGGAGCACGCCACCACTACCGACGCCACCATATATAATAATATAAGGTGTAGCCTCATCGCTGTCAGGGTCTTCAAGTGTCCGCTTCGCTTATTTCACTTTCGAGGTCATCGGGTTTCTCACTCCCTTATATCCCTTGAGGAACGCCTTTGCCGATCCGAAGCTGAGGAACATGTCGAGACGCACCGGTATGTGGTTTGCGTCGTCGGTGATGTAGAAGCGTATCAGTTCGTGGTTCTTTCCGTCCTCACGCTCTATGAACGAGAAAACGAGACAACGGAATTTCTGTTTCGTGTCCTCCATCTCAAAGGTCTCCTTGCCTTGGTATTTCAGCCAAGAGTTTGAGAGTCGCTTTGCGTCGCTGATAGGCATCGGCACATTTTGTCCCACCTTGAATTTCGACGCGTCGAAGTTTCGTGCCCTCAGGAAGATGCTCATCATGTCGTAGATGCAGTCCTGATATTCCGACTGTTTCCACACATGTTCGCCGCTGTTCTCAATGCGATGCTGCTTCAGGTGGCAGTTGGTGTTGGGGTAAGAATACCATATCTCGTCCACATAGTAGCGGTCGCCTTCCCTTGCTCCCTTTCGGAAATAGAGCGGGGCGAGGTCTGTTGTGCAATACGAGAGCAACGTGTCGCGCAGTGTGAATATCTTGTCGAGTTTGCTGTTGCTTCGTGTCGTGAGACTACTGCGCCAAGCTGGTTTCCCGTTATAGCGCGACTGCACTGTGCTCATCGATGCCGTTCCAACCTTCACCCATACGAACTTCCAGTTGAAATAGAGGTCGTACGACAGATACTCGCCCGATTTGAAGGCTGTGTTCTCAATTCCGCATTGTGCGGATGCGGTGATCGATGAGAGCAGCATCATCACCGCCAGCATCATGTGTTTCATGTTCATTACTTTAATACTTTGTTCTTAATGGTGTTTATTTCCCTCTTGTATTCTATTCCGAGCTCCTTAGCCCTGTCGGCGTTTCTGTTGCGCAGTTTCTTTTCCTGTTCCGACTTCTGTTTCGTTATGGCCTGCGGCTTTTGCCTTGCCACTGGTGTGGCATTAAGGTCCCATCCTATCGTAATGTCCCATTTCTCCTTACATTCCACCTCCTTCGGGTAGTAATACACATCTTCGGGTTGCAGGTCGGCATAGTAGTCGCCCGTGTCCCATAGTCCGTTGCCGTTGTTGTCCACAAACGCCTTCAGATAGTATTTTCCTGCTTTCAGGTAGAAGAACTCCGCGGCTCCGTCAACCACTTTCGCCTCTTTCTGCACGTTGTCGTTCGAACCGAGCAGCTGCACAATCACCGTTGCGGAGTCTCGCTGTCCGCTCACATTCACTATCAGTGAACCAAACTCATCGTTGGAGCTCACCTTTATGCCCTGTTTTATCGATTTCGACACAAGTCCATAGATGTCCACAAACGCTGCCGAATCCACTTCAAGACTGTATTCTATGTCGGGACGCCATTCCGCCCTCAGTTCAAACTTCTTTATGTTTCCTGGTACGGGCAGCCATTCAAACCTCGACTTATACCACAGTGTGTCTATCTTCGAGTAGAGGTGAATTGCCGACGTATCGCATTTTTGCAGAGGTGTAGGCATGGTGAAGAAGATGTTTTGCTCCGGCGTTATTGTGCCTCCGCCACTAATCTGCGGTTCCAGAGGTTTCAGTGGCATTATGGAGTCGTAGGCTTCGCCCTTTTTCTTTTTCTTCTCCTGTTCCTTCAGCCATTTCTCGTTTTCCTTTTCCTCCTGTT
>CALZDK010000104.1 GCA_945637645.1 uncultured Prevotella sp. | reverse complement strand
ATATTTCAAGGAAAAACTTTCTTTCTTTAACATTCATTTGCAAATAAAGAGTGTAGAAAATACCATTATTCTCCATTCACCTTATTATATTTTATACATCCACACAATTAGATTATATTCCTAAAACAAGCATAATTTCAACTTTTCAAAATGCCTTAATATTTTTATTCCAATTTTCTCCCCCCAAAAAAAATAGCTACTATAAGTATTAAGATAAGTCGGGCTATCCACACGGGCACCCCGAACTCACCTAAGTTATAGTCAACAGTTATAGTACAGATCCTTAATAACAAACTGTGATTCTGTAATATTGTGATCCCGTAATAGTTAGGGCGGGTTCATCGACCCCAAAAAGTGAGTCAAAGTACTGAAGTGATCATTTTATATTTTTTTTCCTTAATTTATTTTGTAGTGTCTGCAAATTAGTGTACCTTTGCAAAGCGATATAAGTATGAAGACAAGAGTTTTTCTCGGCAAGTTGACAAGCCGCTATGTTTGGAGCAATCTGTTAGCCATGGCTATTGTGGTCGTATTGCTCTGCGTAGGCGTGAAGTATGGACTGGAAATCTATACGCATCACGGCGAAGGAATTGCCGTGCCCAACATCAAGGGCATGAAATTTGCGGAGGCTCACTATCTGCTTGCACAAAACGGACTGAGGATTGAGGTTTCCGACTCAGGATACAACCGCAGACTGCCTGCCGACTGCATTTTGGCGCAAAGTCCAGGATTAGGGACGAGCGTAAAGTCGGGGCACACAATCTATGTCACGGTGAACTCTCCCTCATCGCCTACTTTTGCCATTCCAGACATTATCGACAACAGCAGCTTGCGCGAGGCCACGGCGAAGCTTACGGCAATGGGCTTCAAGCTGCTTACCCCAAAATACGTCGACGGAGAAAAAGACTGGGTGTATGGAGTGATCTGCAGAGGACGACGACTCGCGACTGGTGACAGAGTGCCAATAGACCATCCTCTAACTCTTGTGATTGGAGACGGGAAATATGCCGACGGATTTGCCGACATCGACGTCTCGGAACCGGAATACGCGGGAGATGAGTTCGGCGGCGAAACCGACGAATTTGAGGAGGTGACGGCTCCGCCCATTGAGGAAGAAAATGTAAGTGAAGAATGAAGAGTGAAGAATGGCTGTGCGATAAGGTGAAGACAGCAAGAAATGAAGCCAATGAAGAACGAAGAATATAACACTGACATACAGCTGGCAGACGAGGAACTCGACGATGGACAACAGCTATACGAGCATTTCCGCTTTGAGGTTGACCGCGGACAAGTGCCTGTACGCATAGACAAGTTCATGTTTGAGAAGTTGCAGCACTCAAGCCGCAACCGAATACAAAAGGCGGCGGAGGCTGGTTTCGTACACGTTAACGACCGCCCAGTGAAGAGCAACTACAAAGTTCGCCCAGGCGACATAGTGACACTTATGCTCGACCGTCCGCACTACGACACGACCATTGAGCCAGAGGACATTCCGCTCGACATCGTGTATGAAGACGACCAGCTGATGGTGATAAACAAACCAGCAGGTCTTGTGGTGCATCCAGGCTGCGGCAATTTCCACGGCACTCTGGTGAATGCAATAGCATGGCATCTGCGCGACCTTCCGACATACGACCCCAACGACCCGCAGGTGGGGCTCGTACACCGCATAGACAAAGATACGAGTGGGCTTCTTGTTGTGGCAAAGACACCCGACGCGAAGACGAGCCTCGGGGTGCAGTTCTTCAACAAGACAACTCACCGCAGCTACAACGCGTTGGTGTGGGGAAACTTTGTGGAAGACGAAGGAACGATAGAAGGCAACATCGGACGCGACCCGAAAGACCGCCTGCGCATGTCGGTGTTCCCTCCCGACTCAGAGATAGGCAAACCTGCCGTGACCCACTACCGAGTATTGGAACGCTTCGGCTACGTCACCCTCGTGGAATGTATTCTCGAAACGGGACGCACACACCAAATAAGGGCTCACATGAAACACATCGGTCACCCGCTGTTCAGCGACGAACGCTACGGCGGAACGGAAATACTCCGTGGCGAGCGCACAGGCAGCTACCGCCAGTTTGTGCTCAACGGATTCAAGCAGTGTCCACGGCAGGCGTTGCATGCCCGAACCCTCGGTTTCGTGCATCCGACGACGAAAAAGCAAATGGATTTCACTTCCGAACTGCCCGCCGACCTGCAAGGGCTGATAGAGAAATGGCAGCGATACAGAGGAAATGTTGACTGACGAACATAGTTTTTTTGATTTAGACTGAATATTAGAAGAAAGAAAATGGAACAACAGAAAAGAAAAATAGCCATCGTTTGCGGTGGCGACTCATCGGAGCACGACGTCTCGCTCCGCTCGGCTCAGGGACTCTACTCGTTCTTCGACAAGGAGCGCTATGATGTTTATATCGTAGATATGAAAGGACTCGACTGGAACGTTGACCTCGGAGATGGGACTACATCAAAAATCGACCTTAACGACTTCTCTTTCACAAAGGAAGGCATAAAGACTTGTTTTGACTACGCATATATCACCATACACGGCACACCGGGAGAGAACGGAATACTCCAGGGATATTTCGAACTTATAGGCCTGCCCTACTCCACCAGCGGAGTGCTTGTGGAGGCTATGACATTCGACAAGTTTGTACTAAACCAGTATCTGCGCGGCTATGGGGTGTCGGTTGCCGACAGCCTGCTCATTCGCAAGGGCTACGAGGAAGTGGTGAGCGACGACGAGGTGGAAGAGCGCATCGGCATGCCTTGTTTCGTGAAGCCGGCAGCCGACGGAAGCAGCTTCGGAGTGTCGAAGGTGAAGAACAAGGACCAGCTCGCTCCTGCCATACGCAAGGCTATGCTTGAGAGCAGCGACGTGATGGTGGAGTCGTTTCTTGAGGGAACGGAGATTTCCATCGGTTGCTACAAGACTCGCGAGAAGTCGGTTGTGCTGCCAGCAACAGAAGTGGTGACGAGCAACGAGTTCTTCGACTACGACGCGAAATACAACGGCCAGGTGAAGGAAATAACTCCTGCCCGCATCAGCGAGGAGACAGCCAAGAGAGTGGCTGAGCTGACAAGCCACATCTACGACATCCTCCACTGCAACGGAATAATCCGCATCGACTACATCATTGGCAAAGGCATTGGCAAGGACGGCAAGGAAGTGGATAAAATTAGCATGCTCGAAGTGAACACTACTCCTGGCATGACCGCCACAAGCTTCATACCGCAACAAGTGAAGGCTGCCGGACTGAAGATGAGCGATGTACTGACAGACATTGTTGAGAATCAGTTTTGAGAAGAGAGAAGCGAGAGGAGAGAGATTTCTTAACTCCCTTATTATTAACTTATACAAATATCGACGATGGAAGATTTTGACAATATCAGAGCCTTTGGTCCTGAAGACCTGCCTGGGGCATACGAGAGACTTACGGCAGACCCTCAGTTCCGACACGTTGTTGGCAAGGTATTTCCGCAAGTGCCTTTCGAGGCATTGGCGGGAAAGCTGAAGCAGTGTAAGACAAACCTTGACTTTCAGATAGCGTTCTGCTATCCGTTCCTCAAGGACTTGCTGAAGAAGGCAAGCACGGGTTGCGACATGGACATCACGAACATCGACAACAAGCGCCGCTACACCTTCGTCAGCAACCACCGCGACATTGTGCTCGACTCGGCACTGCTCGACGTGATGCTCATAGACACTGGCTTCAAGACCACCTGCGAGATTGCCATTGGCGACAACCTGCTTGCCGCACCGTGGATTAAGGACTTGGTGAGGGTGAACAAATCGTTCATAGTGCTGCGCAGTGCGGGAATACGCGAGATGCTGACCAACAGCAAGCGTATGTCGGAATATATGCACATCGTGATAAACAAGAAAAACGACAACATCTGGATTGCACAACGTGAGGGAAGGGCAAAGGACAGCGACGACCGCACTCAGGAGTCTATACTGAAGATGATGGCTATGGGAGGCGAAGGATCAGTGACAGAACGCCTGAAACAACTACACATCGTGCCACTCGCCATAAGCTACGAGTACGATCCATGCGACTATCTGAAGGCTGCCGAGTTCCAACTGAAACGCGACGTTGAGGGATGGAAGAAGACAAAGCAGGACGACGTGCTGAGCATGCAGACCGGCATAATGGGCTATAAGGGCAAGATACACTACCACTGCGCGCCCTGCATCGACGACTTCCTCGACAGCATGCCTGCAGACACGCCGAAGGGCGAAATATTCAAGACAATAGCGGAACACATAGATCGTGGCATACACGGCAACTACCGACTCTTCGCCAACAACCTCGTTGCCCTCGACATGCTCGACGGCACGGCAGAGGGGAAATACACGGCGGAGGAAAAGGCACGTTTCGAAGCATACATCTCCAAGCAGCTGCAGAAGGCGGAGGAAGCCCTGGGGCAAGCAGGCATAGAGCCAGACACGGACTATCTGCGTGAACGCATGATCACCATGTATGCCAATCCGGCAAGAAACAAGTTTAGGGTGGCGGAATAAGCCCCATCCTAAACTCAGCTACTATTCATCTAAACACCCAAAGAATGCGCCACCTTTTTATATATATAGCACTGACTGCAGCACTTCTCGCCTCGTGCGAGAACGACACCTACGACAAGGGCGAAGGAGCATACTCCTATCTGCAGGCCGACTTCGTAGAAGCACATGCCAACGGCGAGAAGGAAATCGACTATGTCATTACCGACAACGGCGACTCGCTCTCCCTCGTCACACCTTGTGCCGCCGCGTGGGCAAAGACCGCCGACAGCACCTATCGTGCAGCCTTGTATTATGATAAGGTGGAAGGCGGCAAGGCAAAGGCAGTAATAATAGAACAGATGCTGACTATGAGCCTCACTCCCGCCGACTCCATAAAGGAGATGAAAACCGACCCAATAGGCGTGGAGGCTGTATGGACCGACAGCCGCAAACGCTACGTCAACCTCACACTGACTCTGAAAGTGGGCACCGTGAGCAACGACTCGGAAAAACACAAAGTGACATTGGTACCCGACTCGCTACACTTCAACAGCCACGACACAAGCCGCACGCTGCATCTCACGCTATATCACGACAAGGGCGACATTCCAGAATACTACACCGAGAAATACCATTTCTCACTGCCATCGGCACATTTCTCGGCATTAAATGCCGACAGTGTGGCAATACATGCTAATACCACCGCAAGCGGAATGAAAACACTTACCGTATCGCTAAGGCGATGACGGTGGGGACTGGCAATTCTAACTAATTATTAACCCATTAACAACCAAAATAATATATCATGTACAACAACTTCCAAAAACATCTGTCTGAAGAGCTCGCCTCAATAAAGGAGGCTGGACTCTACAAGAGCGAAAGACTCATCTGTTCGCCGCAAAGTGCTGAAATTACCGTGGCAGGCAAGACAGTGCTCAATTTCTGTGCCAACAACTATTTAGGTCTCGCAAACCATCCCGCACTCATCGAGGCGGCAAAGAAAGCCATGGATGAACGTGGCTACGGAATGTCGTCGGTACGCTTCATCTGTGGAACACAAGACCGCCACAAAGACCTTGAGAAAGCCATAGCCGACTTCTTCGGCACTGAGGACACCATACTCTATGCCGCCTGCTTCGACGCCAACGGAGGTGTGTTCGAGCCCCTGCTCGGTCCCGACGACGCAATAATCTCCGACGCACTCAACCACGCGTCAATAATCGACGGCGTGAGACTCTGCAAGGCGCAACGTTTCAGATATGCCAACGCCGACATGGCAGATCTTGAGGAACAACTGAAGGCTGCGCAGAAATGCCGTTTCCGCATCATCGTAACCGACGGTGTATTCTCCATGGACGGCAACGTGTGTCCTCTCGACAAAATATATGAACTTGCCAACAAGTACGACGCCATGGTGATGGTGGACGAGTCGCACTCTGCAGGAGTGGTGGGCAAGACAGGCCGCGGTGTGACCGAACTGCACGACCTGCGTGGCAAGATAGAGATAATAACAGGCACTCTGGGCAAGGCCTTCGGCGGTGCCGTAGGCGGATTCACCACCGGCAAGAAGGAGATTATCGACATGCTCCGCCAGCGATCACGCCCCTACCTCTTCTCCAACTCCTTGCCTCCGATGGTTGTTGCCGCCGGCATAAAGATGTTCCAGATGATGAGCGAGACCAACGAACTGCAGGACAAGCTCCATGCCAACACAGACTACTTCCGCGAGAAGATGTTGGCAGCAGGATTCGACATAAAGCCAACACAATCGGCAATCTGTGCCGTAATGCTCTACGACGCAAAGCTGTCACAAGTGATGGCGGCTCGTCTTCAGGAAGAAGGCATCTACGTGACAGGATTCTTCTATCCCGTAGTGCCGAAGAACGAAGCCCGCATACGCGTGCAAATCTCAGCTGCACACGAGCGTGAACATCTCGACAAGTGTATAGCAGCATTCACAAAGATAGGAAAAGAGTTGGGAGTAATAAAATAGCAAGGAGTGAGAAATGAAAGCATTAGTTAAGAAAGAAGCAAAGAAAGGCATCTGGATGGAGGATGTCCCAGTTCCAGAAGTCGGTGTCAACGACGTGCTGATAAAAATAAGGAAAACCGCCATCTGCGGTACCGACCTGCATATCTACAAGTGGGACGAATGGAGCCAGAAAACAGTAAAGACTCCTATGACCATAGGTCATGAATACGTAGGCATTGTGGCAGAGGTGGGTCCAGGCGTAAAGAACATAAAAGTAGGCGACCGTGTGACGGGCGAAGGCCATTTAGCTTGCGGTCACTGCCGAAACTGTCGCCGTGGCAAGCTCCACATCTGCGAGAACAGCATAAGCGTGGGTGTCAATCGCGACGGTGCCTTCGCGGAATATCTCAGCATACCAGAGTCGAATGTAGTGAAACTCGACAACCGTATCAGCGACGACCTTGCAGCCATCATGGACCCATTCGGCAATGCCACACACACAGCCCTCGCCTTCCCTTTG
>CALZDK010000103.1 GCA_945637645.1 uncultured Prevotella sp. | reverse complement strand
GCTCAAGCGAGCTTGGCTCTGCTCTCGTTTGCAAAATAATTCTTCATTCTTAACTCTTCATTCTTCACTTATACAGCTCCCTATACATCGGCTCCGTAGGCATACCGTATTGTGGAATATAGTATTCCTTTATGTCGTTGATGAACATCTCGCGAGCTCCTACAAGATAGTCGGTGCAGAGCAGGTAGTCGAGCGCCATGTGGTTTCGGGGATTTGCCTTCAACAGATTTGTCAGTACATCGCGGAATCTGGCATTTAGCCTTATAGTGTCGTCCTTAACGGCATACTGTTTCAAGTTGTTAAGTTTGAGATTTATTTTTCCCGGTCTGTTGGCTTGCGCCCATTTCTTGTATGCAATGGTGTTGTCGAGTATTCTTAGGTATTTCATTGCCGCCTCGTTGTCGCCTGCCACAAGGTTGCATTCAGCAAGTCGTTTAATCATTCTTACGTTGCGATTGTCGTAGGAGAAGACGCATGTCAACAGTGCTTCACGTTCTGCCAAGGTCATGTCTCCAAGAGCGAAATAAAGTTCGTTTACCATCTTTATTTCCGCAGGAGTGGATTTCGGTCCTATCTCGTAAAGGGTACCGAGGTTTACCGGCTTCACGCTGTTTAACTTATGAGGCAAGAGTCCTCGTTGCGCAATGGCGAGATAGTAGTAGAAAGTTACTTCGGGCGACGGGTTCTTCATTGCCTCCACCTTTTTTATCAGTTCATCGTAGCGTCCGAAATAGTAGAGGTTGTCCACTTCAAGATAGTCCTCAAGGTCTTGTCTGGGAAGCTGAAGACTGCCTATTCCGGGATAGGTACGGCAAGTGGCCGGGTCAACGGGATATGTCTCCGAACCGAAATAGAAGGCTGTGGAAAGCATGGCGCAAAGCGGAATAAAGACATAGTCTGCCTTGCGTGGTTGTGTGCCTTGCCTGAAAGTCTTTGTCAGTCCCATCAGTTCCGAAACTGCAATAAGCACGGTGAGAACCACGAAACCGAAGCCGAACATCCATGCCGTGAGCATGCTGACGATCGTTATGGCAGAGAGTCTCAACCACGGTTTGCAGTTAATGGTGAGGGCATAGAGAAGGAAACCTATAGCTCCGCCTTGCACGCAAAGCAGTGACGAGAGGCGGAAATCGGGATTAAAGCCGAACGAGGTCTCCACTGCCATTGCTATCAGTGCCACGAGGAGAGCCACGGGGCGGCTAAAACCCGCCAATCCGAGCGACTTATATACAGTGGTTCCAAGAAGAAGTATTAGTGCCGCGAAGATTGCAGCGCCGGCATACATATAGTAGAAGAACTGCGTTATGAAGTCGCCGGCAAGGCAGGCGACCCATGACGGTTTGGTGAAATATGTCGAAAGATAGTCTCCCGAAAGGAGGAACAACTGGTTCTGCTCCTTGTAGAAGAACATGAAGGAAAGGTGCGTCTCGTAGAATGCCCATACGGCGAGAGCCATGATGAGCATTGCCAGGTAAGGCGCGGCATGTCTTATTCTATGGTTTTGTCTCTTAGTCATTGTCTTACGTTTTTTATTCGCCTGTGTAGTCTATAGTGCCCGCCCAGGTGTCGTCTGCCATTGTTGTGGCGCTGACGCTGACGAAGGCACCGCTGCTTCCGTCGAAGTAGTCGCAGCTGATGTTCGTTATGCGGTTTACTGATACTGGCACGTCGGAGAACTGGCGCGCCATCACCTCATTGCCTTCGGCATCGTATGCCGTTATGGTGATTTGCAGCATGTCGTCGGTCTCGTGAGGGAAAGTGAAGATGTCGTAGGTCTTCTGTGTGGTGCTCACCTCTCGATACTCCGTCTGTCGGCTATCCACGCAGCCACGCAAAGATACTCCGTCGAGTGAGGATGATCCTCCAGTATAGTAGAATTTCAGCATCGACGCATAGCCGGGAATGTCACCGGTGATGTTGAGCCTTACCATAGCCACTGTTCTCGTGAGCAGTGTATTGACGCTTTGCGGCTCGTCCGTAAGGTCAATTTCCTGATAATTGGCGAAAGTGTCGGTGACCTTGCTTGAGAAGGTTATCTTGCTGAGGTTTGTCGTGGTGGCACTGCTTTCTCCCGAATGTCCAATGATGAGCAGGCCGTATTGTCCAGGAGGTACACTGATCCTCGCGCTGCCGAAAGTTTCGTCGCCCTGTTTTTGGTTTACATATTTCACGCGTTTGCCTTCCTGATAGAGCACATAGCTGATGCGTGTGCAGAGTTCGGAAAGCGGTCTGGTGGATTTTGTGGATTGCCATGGTCCCATGCTTCCCTGGTCGTTGACATGTGCGCTGACAATAAGGTTGCCCTTGGCAGTGTCTTCGGCAAAGTCAATTATCGCCTTCTCGCACGAGGCGAGGACAATGGCGGAGAGGAGGAACAACAGGAATCTCATGCTTACCTTATTTTCGTTTCTATACGTTTATCTGACAATATACTATTGCCTGCGGTCCGGTTGTTTAGCTCCACTGGGCGTGACAGGAACTCCGGGGTGTTGAACGAGTCGTGCATGGAGTCGTAGTATTCCCATGGGTTGCGCTGCGGCAACATGAAGGGCTTGGTTACTTTCCCGTTGTCGCCAACATGGACGATGTAGAGTCGGGTGTGGAGTCCGTCGCCACGGCGGCTTGTAAAGACCACCCATTGTGAATTTGCACTCCAGTTGTGCCAACTGTCTGCCTCGTTGCTGTTTGCCGCTGCCATCGGTTCTGCCTTGCCTGTCTTCAGGTCGAGCAGCCAGTTGTCTGCCTCACGGTGCCAAATGGGGAAACAACCGTAGTCCGCCATGGTGAACATCAGCCATCGTCCGTCGTAGGAAGGACGTGGGTGTGTGGCGCTCTTCCTCATTGCCGATGCCCTGAACAGTGTATCTACCTTGTTGCCGAACTGTCCTTTCTCGGGGTCGAACGAAATGCTGCAGATGTCGTAGCGTATCTCTCGGTACCGTGCAGGTATGGGTTCTGCCTTCGACGAACAGAAATACATAGTGCGTCCGTCGGGTGAGAATACCGGATAGGTCTCGTAGTGGTCGGATGTGGCAATAAGGGTGTCGAGGATTATCTCATGACTCTCCGTGTCATAAACAAAGACATCGGAACTCTGGTCGAACACTTCTATGCGCTCCGACTTTGAGGCGTGGAAACTTTGGCTTGTCCTGTTTGTGCTGTAGGCGCAATAGCGGCCTCCGGGATGCCAATAGGGATAAACCATGGAGCCTTTCAGTGAGTCGTTTCTTGCCTTCAGCCATTCCGTCTTGCCGTTTTTGGACACCATTGTGGCTCCGTGGTCGCCGCGGACGTGGAAGGTTGTCTGTGCGGGATTGGTGCGGTTTGACGTGTGGCAGTTGATGCACATTCCAGGCACTTGGGTGTTTTCCAGTATAGGTGTCTCGTCGAAGCATGAGAGGTCGCGCTGGTAGATGCCCATCTTGCTATAGACCTCAAATCCCGGCTGTATTCGGCGGTAGGAGAGTCCGTACTGGTTGAGTGGCTTGTCGCTGACGTGGATGTCGAAGGGCTTGTATTGCGTCCATTGCCCTCCGGATTTTACTGATACCGTGAGTGTCAGTTTGCCGCCCTTGTTGTTGGAGAGCAGGGTGTGCCATTCGTCGATATCGAACTGCGCATAGTCACCGTTGGCGGTCATTTCTCCTGTCTTGGAGCCTTTCGCAGTAACCTCAACAAGTTCTATGTCGTCGGTGCTGACGATGTTGAAGTTCAGCGGTGCTATCTCCGTGGGAACGGTCACTCCGATGTAGTCGGGGAAGATGGCAGGCAGGCTGTCGCTCTTCACCGCGTTGCTTGGGTGTTCGGTGCAACTAACTATTGTTGCAATCAGAACAAATATGGAAAATATCTTTCTCACCTTATTAATATATTTCTTTTGCCACTTCTTTTTTCTTTTCCTCCTTGCCCAGTTCGCTCAGCATAATGTAGTGCCAGGCGTTGTAGCAATAGGGAGGGGCATCGAGTTGCTGCCTGTTGCCTTTAGACATGTAGAGGCGTACAAATTCCACCGTCTCGTTCACTGTCTGCGCATCTACGCTGTAGGGCATCGACCGCAGGTCGTTGTGCTCTTGCATCCATGTGCCTATGATGACCTGCTGGAAGACGCGTGGGATGCGGTCGTAGCCAACGTATTGTCCAAGAGGATAGTACTTCATGAACTTCACGATGTCGCGCTCCAAAAGGACGTAGCACATGAGGTATTCGTATGCCATGCGGTTCTTGTTGTTGCAGGTGAACAACAATCCTGTCATCTGGTCCATCTCCATGTCGCTGAAGAGATAGTCTTCCTTGGTGTATCGGTTGGCGCGCAGTTTCTTGAAGAGCGGGTGTTCTGCCACAGCCTCGGGATTCTTTATCAGCTGCAGCATCCTCGTTGCCCAAGGCTTATAGAACAATGTGTTCTGTAGGCGGCGCAGATAGGTTGCTGCCACGGCAAAGTTGCCGTTGGCTATCTCACATTCGACGATGCGCTTTGTCAGTCGTCCGCTTTTGCGGTAGTTGGGTATTGCCTCCTGCGCCTCGAACATGTAGCGCTCGGCATCGTTTATCATGCCAAGGCGGAAGAACACCTCGGCGGTGGTGACTGGCGAGAACATATCGCGTCTGAACTTGGGGAAAAGTCCTTCACCGCCGTTTTGGTAGAATTCAAAAAGGCGGTCGCAGAGTTGTCCTGTCTGGCTTAGGGCGAGATTTACGGAAGCCACTTCCTGGGGCGTTGACGGCTGGCGTTCCTCTGCCATGGCGATAATCTTGTCCCATTTCTCTGTCCGCACGAGGAATTCGTAGTCGATAAGTTCGTATTTCAGTTGATCAAAACCCATGGTTAGGAAAGAGGCAAAGCCAAAGACTGCCAAGGCAACGGCATTGATGGCAAATGCCTTCCCGGTCTTGGGCAGGCGAGCCATTACAAGGGGTGTGAGGACTATTGTCGCCATCACGATGTATTGCATTAATGCGGGATAGACAGGATAGCGATGGTATTCAAGTCCGCAGTAGAGCCTGACAATGGGATATTGCACAAACGTGGCACTAAGGTTGATGCAGCAGAAGGTGACCGCGATGGCAAGTGCAGGGATGAGGTTTTGCTGAATGCCTTTGCCCTTTAGTGTTGTGAACTCACGAACAAGAATATAAATCATTAGAAGGATTACGGCAGGACCAAAGAACCAGTAGAACAAGGGAAGTCCGAACAAAATCCTGATAACCAACGAAAGGGTGTTGTCAGCCTTGCGGCTTATGACGTCGTGGCAAAGCATTGAAAGGAGCAAAGCCACCATTGAGACAATGAAGGCAAGCATCACGTTCTCGTCGCCCATATATGCCCAAAGGACCACGGGAGGAATGAAACTGATCAGATACCAGCAGTCCTCTGCGCCGTTGGTCTGTGCCACACGCCATGTGAGGCGCTGAATGGCAAGGAAGAGAAGGGCAAGGGAAATGGCTCCTATGGTTGGCAGATAATAGAACTGCGTGAGAAACTCGCCTATGTAGGAGGCGAGACCTCCAGGCACTGCGACGCGCTCGGCGAAGTAGTCGCCTGTGGTCAGGAACATCTGGTATTGCTCCTGGAAACTCAGCACGCTGCGGTATGGGAATGCCCAAAACCAATAGACAGCCAAGGCAAAAACTAACGACAGTCCTAATTTCCAATATTTCCTTATCAATGTTTTCATACGTTACTTCTTGATTTTTACTTTCTTTCGTTTCCCCGACTGAATTTCTTCCCTCGCAACGCGAATATCGAAATCTACTTTCACTTTCGTGAAGTCGGGACAGTTGTAGGAGTCGAACATATCGCGGTAGAACTTGCGTGGGTTGCGCTGGGGCAAGAGGAAAGGTTTGGTCACATTGCCTGCAGTGTCGATGCTTGCTATGTAGGCACGGCTATACATTCCGTCCTCGCCCTTGCTTGAATAGACAAACCAGCGGCTGTTGCTGCTCCAGTTGTGGAAACTCTCCGACTCTGGAGTGTTCACCTCCTTAATGGGTCGCGTCTCCATTGTCCTTAGGTCCATGAGCCAGAGGTCGGATTCCTTTTGGCTTACGGGGAAGTTGCAGCGGTCGGCAGTGCAGTACATCAGCCAGCGTCCGTCGTAGGATGGTCGTGCCAAGACATAACTCTTGTCTGTTGCAGGTCCGTTGAGCAGCGTATCCACCTTATTGCCGAATGTTCCCTTTTCCTCGTCGAAGTCGATGGCACAGAGACTGCATTTCACCTTTTTATATTCTGCTGGCACATTACATTTCGGCGATGTGCTGTAGTAGATTGTCTTTCCGTCGGCAGAGAAGGCGGGAAAAATCTCGGTGTCCTCGGTGCGGAGCAATGGAGATAGAACCAGCTCGCCCTTGCTTGTGTCAAGCACCATGATGTCGCCGAAGTCGTGATACACCTCAAGATTCCGATCCTTGTTCACGAAGAAACTCTGGTGAACGGCATTCACGGCATAGGCACAGTAGCGGCCTTTCGGGTGCCAGTAGGCGTAGCTTCCGGCAGCCTTTGTGGAGTCGGTCTTGGTGTCGAACCACACCTGCGCGCCTTTCTTTTGCACCAATGTTCCTCCACCTTCGCCTCTCACCTGCAGAGTCAGCTGTTGCGGGTCTGTGCGGTTTGCCGTGTGGCAGTTGAAGCAACGTCCCGGCAGTGCTGTCTCCGTCATCAGCGGGAACTCGTCGAACGAGTGTATGTCGCGTTGGTATATGCCGATGTTGCCTCCCACCTCATAGCCTGGCTGTATGCGGCGATAAGTGAGGCCGAAGTCTTCGAGTGGGAAAGGACTGACGTGGATGTCGAAACTGCGATATTTCCGCCACTTGCCTTCGTCGTCCTTGGCGCATACGTCAACGGTCAGTTTGCCTCCTGCATTATCCATTGTCAGGTCGTACCATTCCTTTATGTCAAACTCTGCCCATTCGCCTTGGGTGTGCAACTCGCCACTGTGGCTTCCCCTTATGGTCACATCCACCTTCACCGTTCCCTGTTCCTCAACGTTGAAGTCCAGTGGGGCGATGCCGGCAGGAATGGTAACTCCTATATAGTCAGGATAAATCTGTGGAAGTCGGTCAACCTTCTCTGCGTTGTCAACCGACTCTGTGCAAGCCGCAAGGCAGAATGCCGCCACGACCGCTACAATCATCCGAATTATATTTTTTTCACTCTTCATTCTTCATTCTTCTCATCATCTTAGCCGCATACTTGGCGTAAGCCGAACCGGGCGCGTTGCCTTG
>CALZDK010000102.1 GCA_945637645.1 uncultured Prevotella sp. | reverse complement strand
GTCTGCCCCTACAGCCGGTGGTATAGTAACTTTAGAAATATGAAGTTAGAATTCCTTTGTCATTTCAGCTACCTCGTCGTTAATTTTCTTTGCGAAGTCTTCCATTGTCATGACGCTCTGCTCGCCACCGCCCTGTGGACGAACGGCAACGGTACCGTCAGCCTGCTCCTTCTCTCCAACGATGAGCATGTATGGGATGCGCTTCAGCTCGTTGTCGCGAACCTTGCGTCCTATCTTCTCGTTGCGGGAGTCGATGGTGGCGCGCACGCCCACTGAGTCGAAATACTTTGCCACGCGCTCGGCGTAGTCGTTGTATTTCTCCGAGATAGGCAGTATGGCAACCTGGTCTGGTGTGAGCCAGAGAGGGAAGTGACCGCTGGTGTGCTCAATGAGCACTGCCACGAAACGCTCGAGCGAGCCGAACGGTGCGCGGTGAATCATCACCGGTGTCTTCTTCGTGTTGTCCTCGTCGGTGTATTCGAGCTTGAAACGTTTTGGCAGGTTGTAGTCAACCTGTATTGTTCCGAGCTGCCAACGGCGACCGATGGCATCCTTTATCATGAAGTCGAGCTTAGGACCATAGAATGCAGCCTCTCCATACTCAATCTTTGCGTTCAGCCCCTTCTCCTTGCAAGCCTCCACTATGGCAGCCTCAGATCGTGCCCAGTCCTCGTCGCTGCCCACATACTTCTCTGTGTCGTTAGGGTCGCGGAGGGAGATCTGTGCCTCGAAGTTGAAGCCGAAGGCCTTGAGCACAATGTTGATGATGTCCATCACGTTGAGGAACTCCTGCTTCACCTGGTCTGGACGGCAGAAGAGGTGTGCGTCGTCCTGTGTGAATGAGCGCACG
Source organism: uncultured Prevotella sp. (assembly GCA_945637645.1). Lineage (GTDB taxonomy): Bacteria > Bacteroidota > Bacteroidia > Bacteroidales > Bacteroidaceae > Prevotella. Next base: position 6,394 of record CALZDK010000102.1, on the reverse strand, counting down.
CGGGTAAGTCCGTGGAGCTCGCCGCTCTGCTCGTAACGATAGACGGTTCCAAACTCTGCTATGCGCAAAGGAAGGTCCTTGTATGAGCGTGGCTTCCAGGCGAAAATCTCACAGTGGTGAGGACAGTTCATTGGCTTGAGCATATACTCTTCGTCCTCCTCTGGAGTGTGGATAGGCTGGAACGAGTCCTTGCCGTAGTGAGCATAGTGACCGCTGGTAACATAGAGGTTCTTGGAACCAATGTGTGGAGTGATTACCTCCTGATAACCAAATCTTTTCTGCACTTTGCGCAAGTGGTCCTGCAGGCGCAGACGCAGCTCTGTGCCCTTTGGCAACCATATAGGCAGACCCTTGCCCACCTTCTCTGAGAACATGAAGAGTTCCATCTCCTTGCCAATCTTGCGGTGGTCGCGCTTCTTGGCTTCCTCCAGCATCACGAGATACTCGTCGAGCATCTTCTTCTTTGGGAAGGTGATACCATAGAGACGCTGCATCTGCTCGCGTGTGGCATCGCCACGCCAGAAAGCTCCAGCCACGCTTGTCAGCTTTATTGCCTTTATGAGACCAGTGTTCAAGAGGTGTGGACCCTTGCAGAGGTCGGTGAACGCTCCCTGAGTGTAGGTGGTGATGGTTCCGTCCTCAAGGTCCTGCTCAATGTGCTCGCACTTGTAGGTCTGTCCGTCGGCTGCAAACTCCTTCAGAGCGTCAGCCTTCGACACTTCCTTGCGCACCACAGGCTCCTTTTTGCCGGCAAGTTCCTTCATCTTTGCCTCAATCTTTGGGAAATCGGCTTCCTTTATCGACTCACCGTCCTTGAGCAATACATCGTAGAAGAATCCGTTCTCAACAGCTGGTCCAAAGCCGAACTGTATGCCAGGATACAATTCCTGCAGAGCCTCGGCAAGGAGGTGGGCTGAGGTGTGCCAGAAGGCGTGCTTGCCTTCCTCGTCGTCCCACTTGTAGAGCTGCACCTTTGAGTCTTCGTTGATGGGTCGGTTGAGTTCAACGGTCTCACCGTTTACACCGCAGGCGATAACGTCGCGCGCCAGAGCAGGTGAGATGCTCTCGGCGATTTGAAGTCCGTTGACGCCCTGTTCGTATTCGCGAACTGATCCGTCGGGAAAAGTTATTTTTATCATATTTACAATATATGTTTAAGTGTTCACTTCAGATACTCCGCCACGTTTTTCTCAATACGTGCGGCAATGTCGCCTTCCTCTGCTGCCTTGTCGAACTTCTCGCCTGTGATGTGCTCGTAGAGTTCGATGTAGCGGTCGCTCACGCTCTCGGCATACTCGTCGGTAATCTCCGGCATCTGCTGTCCGGGCTCGTTCATGAAGTTGTGCTCGATAAGCCACTGGCGTACGAACTCCTTGGAGAGCTGGCGCTGTGGCTCGCCTGCGGCGAGTTTCTCCTCGTAGCCGTCGGCATAGAAATAGCGGCTGGAGTCGGGAGTGTGGATCTCGTCGATGAGATAAACCTTTCCGTCGCGCTTGCCGAACTCGTACTTTGTGTCAACGAGAATCAAGCCACGCTTAGCTGCAATCTCCTGTCCGCGGGCGAAGAGTCGGCGTGTGTAGTCTTCCATCACGGCATAGTCCTCCGCGCTTACGATGCCCTGAGCAATAATCTCCTCGCGTGAGATGTTGAGGTCGTGACCCTCGTCTGCCTTAGTGGTAGGAGTGATGATAGGCTCTGGGAAACGCTCGTTCTCGCGCATTCCCTCAGGCAGTTTCACACCACAAATCTCGCGGCAGCCCTTCTTATACTCACGCCATGCGGAGCCAGTGAGGATGGAACGGATGATCATCTCAACGCGGAATCCCTCACACTTCAGACCCACTGTAACCATAGGGTCGGGAGTGGCGAGTTTCCAGTTGGGGCAGATGTCGCTCGTTGCGTCGAGGAATTTTGCCGCAATCTGGTTGAGAACCTGTCCCTTGAAAGGAATGCCTTTGGGCAGAATGACGTCGAACGCCGAGATACGGTCGGTAGCCACCATAACCATAAGGTCGTCGTTGATGTTGTAAACGTCGCGTACTTTTCCGTGATATACGCTTTTCTGTCCCTTGAAATTGAAATCGGTGTTAGTTAACGCTTTCATTGTTATATGTTTTTTTTATTGTTTATCTGCTTTGTCATACTTCTCATACGCATTCACTATGCGTGTGACGAGTTTGTGGCGCACTATGTCCTTCCTTGTCAGTTCCACAACGCCTATTCCCTCTATGCCGGTGAGAATGCCGAGAGCCTCTTTCAGTCCGCTCTTCTGCTCTCGTGGCAGGTCAATCTGTGTCATGTCGCCGGTGATTATCATCTTTGTGTTCCAGCCCATTCGTGTAAGGAACATGCGTATTTGTGCACATGTGGTGTTCTGAGCCTCGTCGAGTATCACCACCGCGTCGCTCAGCGTTCTTCCGCGCATGAAGGCGAGAGGAGCAATCTGTATTACGTGCTTCTCCATCATCTCCTGCAGCTTTGCCTGTGGGAGCATGTCCTCGAGGGCGTCGTATAGAGGTTGCAGATAGGGGTCTATCTTGTCCTTCATGTCGCCTGGCAGGAAACCGAGCTTCTCGCCTGCCTCCACTGCAGGTCGGCTGAGGATAATCTTCTTTATTGTCTTTTCCTTCAGAGCCTTCACGGCGAGGGCAATGCTTAGGTAGGTCTTTCCTGTTCCCGCTGGGCCCACGGCGAAGGTCATGTCGTTGTTGAAGAAAGCATCCACGAGTTGCTGCTGATTCTCTGTCCTGGGCTTTATGGGTCGTCCCGACATGCTATATACGAGCACACCCTCAGGCAGCTCGTCCTTAGTGCGGTTTCCCCTCACGATGTCAAGAATGTCCTCCTCCTTCAGCGAGTTGAACTTCACGACGTGTTTTCTCAGGCTCTCGATGTTTTCCTCAAAGGCACACATCTGCTCCTCGTCGCCAAGAACCTTGATTACATTGCCTCTTGCAACTATTCTCAGCTTTGGGAAGAGAGCCTTTATCATCTGCAAATGGACATTGTTGACACCATAGAAAACCACTGGGTCAATGTCCTCCAAAACTATATGCTTCTCAGTCAATTTTACCTTAATGTTTAAATTCTCGTGCAAAATTACAGAAAGTTTTTCAATAAAGTGTGATTATTACGATGTTTTTTATTAATTTTGCACGAAAATTAGCAACAATGAAAAAGAACACATATATAAAAGGCTTTTTTGCCGTTGTGGCAGTGCTTGCCTTGATAAGGATAATTTGGCCTGGAGTGGCGGGAGATATTAGGGATGAGAGAACACCGAATGGCATAGATTCCCTTCAAACCCCTCAAACCCCTCAAACCCTTCAAACCCCTCAAACCCTTCAAACCCCTCAAACCCCTAATCACCCGATCTACAGTGTCCCGACGTTCAAGAACACTTTTCCCGACAACAACGATGTGCAGATGATGGCGGCAAGAAAAAACGGCGTGCCACCAGTGAAAAGCCGTGAGGAAGCGGAGAAGAGAATGAAGGAACTGGTGTATGTGGGAGCCAATCCCTATTTCCATGTTGACAAGCTCAACAGCAGTATTCCCTATCTTGTACCCAAAGCCTCGGTGTTGCTTCAGGACATTGGACGCGCCTTCTTCGACAGTCTTCACATAAAAGGAATACCTCTTCATAAGATTATCGTCACCAGCGTGATGCGCACGAAAGACGACGTTACGAAACTGCGCAACCGCAACGGCAATGCAACGGAAAACAGCTGCCACCTCTACGGCACCACCTTCGACCTGTGCTACAATCGCTACATAACAGTGGAAGACCCCGAAGGACCCAAACGTCGTGTCGTCAGAAACGACACTCTGAAATGGGTACTCTCCGAGGTCCTGCGCGATTTCCGTGTTCAGAATCGCTGTTACATAAAGTATGAGGTGAAGCAAGGCTGCTTCCACATGACGGTTAACTGAACGCCACAACAAGTCCTGCCATAACAATGCTCACCATCGACATCAGCTTGATGAGAATGTTGAGCGACGGACCGCTGGTGTCCTTGAACGGGTCGCCCACGGTGTCGCCTACTATTGTGGCCTTGTGACACTCCGAACCCTTGCCGCCGAAGTTTCCTTCCTCAACCATTTTCTTCGCGTTGTCCCAAGCGCCGCCGGAGTTTGCCATAAACACGGCGAGGGTGAAGCCTGCTGTCAGTCCGCCGACGAGCAATCCCATCACTCCTGCCACTCCGAGCAACAGTCCGACCACTATAGGTATGGCAATGGCAAGAAGACTTGGGAATATCATCTCGCGCTGTGCCGAACGAGTGCTTATCTCCACGCAACGACCGTAGTCGGGAGTTCCCTTGCCCTCAAGTATTCCCTTTATCTCGCGGAACTGTCGGCGCACTTCCTCCACCATTGTCTGTGCTGCACGCCCTACGGCTCCCATTGTGAGTCCGCAGAAGAGGAAGGCAGCCATGCCGCCGATGAAAGCACCCACGAGAACCTTCGGATTCATCAGGTTCACCTGGAAGTAGTCCATGTAGTCGAGCATGTTGGCACTCTCCGGGTTGAAGATGTTGCCTGCGGAGTCGATAAACTGCTGTCCCTCCTCAACGGCGCGCACCATGGCAATCTTTATCTCCTCAACATAAGAGGCAAGCAATGCCAAAGCCGTCAGTGCGGCACTGCCGATGGCGAAGCCCTTGCCTGTGGCTGCCGTGGTGTTGCCGAGAGCGTCGAGAGCGTCGGTGCGGTGGCGCACTTCCTCGCCCAGCTCGCTCATCTCAGCATTGCCGCCAGCATTGTCGGCTATTGGACCATAGGCGTCGGTGGCAAGCGTGATGCCGAGGGTTGACAACATTCCCACGGCGGCAATGCCGATGCCGTAGAGACCCATGGCTATGCTGTGGGCACTCATGGAGAGGTCGAAGCCGTTGGCAAAGAGATAGCTCAGCATTATGGCTGCCGAGATGGTCACCACAGGAATCATGGTGGAAATCATTCCAGTGCCAATGCCCTGTATTATCACCGTTGCAGGACCAGTCTTCGACGATTCTGCAATGCGCTGTGTAGGCTTGTAGCTGTGGCTTGTGTAGTATTCCGTAGCCTGACCTATCACCACTCCTGCCACCAGTCCGCTGACAACGGAGAACGACACGCCGAGCCAGTTCTCTATTTCCAAGAGATATAATATAATAAAGGTGGCAATGGCTATCAGTCCTGCCGCAACATTTGTTCCCAGTCCGAGCGACCGTAGAAGGTCGCGCATCGTAGCTTCCTCCTTGGTCTTCACGGTGAAGATGCCCACAAGCGAGAGGAAGATGCCCACCGAGGCAATAATCATAGGAGCTATGACAGCCTTCAGCTGCATGTCGATGTTCATGGCGAAAGCCGTTGCTCCGAGGGCTGCCGTGGAGAGTATGCTGCCGCAATAGCTCTCGTAGAGGTCGGCTCCCATGCCTGCCACGTCGCCCACGTTGTCGCCCACATTGTCGGCAATGGTGGCAGGGTTGCGTGGGTCGTCCTCAGGAATGTTTGCCTCCACCTTTCCCACAAGGTCGGCACCCACGTCGGCTGCCTTGGTGTAGATGCCTCCTCCCACACGGGCGAACAGTGCCTGCGTGGATGCACCCATACCGAAGGTGAGCATCGTGGTGGTGATGGTCACCAATGCCATGCTCGATCCATGGTAGAAATAGCTGAGCACAAGAAACCAGATGGCAATGTCCAACAGTCCGAGACCCACCACAACAAGTCCCATCACAGCACCGCTTCGGAAAGCCACCTTCAGTCCGCTGTTAAGGCTTTTGCGTGCGGCGTTGGCAGTGCGTGCCGAGGCGTAGGTGGCTGTCTTCATGCCGAAGAAGCCCGCAAGTCCGGAGAAGAAACCTCCCGTGAGGAAGGCGAAAGGCACCCAAGGGTTCTGCACCTTAAGCACATAAGCCATGAAGGCGAACACAATGGCAAGCACGATGAAGACAATGGTCACCACCTTGTACTGCTGTTTTAGGTAGGCCATTGCTCCACGCCTTACAAATTCTGCAATCTCAATCATTCGAGGCGTTCCCTCGTCTTCCTTTCTCATCTGGCGGAAGAAGTGCCATGCCATGCCCAATGCTACAAACGAGGCTATCGGGACAAGCCAAAAAACCATAGGAATGTTCATAATAATAGTGTATTTTAGTTTATGTTACTGAAATCTATTTGCGCCCTGAAAAGGCAAAAGAATGTTCTTCCCTCATTTGTTCTGCCTTCCTTATTTTAAGTCTTTTGCCCCTTCAGGGCGAATATTACTCCCAAACTTTAATTCTTTAATCCTTTAATCCTTTAATTTTTTATGCCCTTCAGGGCGAATTCACCCTCCCGATTGTAGGGGCTGACCCATGTGTCCGCCCAATGTCGGAACGACATATTTCCACCGGTTTAGCCTCTG
>CALZDK010000101.1 GCA_945637645.1 uncultured Prevotella sp. | reverse complement strand
CCAAAATACTGCAGCATAAGTAATAACTCGTCAACTTGTCAACTTGTCCACTCGTCAACTTGTCAACTTGTCCACTCGTCAACTTGTCCACTCGTCAACTCGTCAACTTGTCCACTCGTCAACTAACCATCATTTCTTCAGCTTAAAGGAGCACTCTATGGAGTTGAACTCCTCCACGAAAGCCTTGTCAACCTTCAGGCGTTGCTCAATGGCAGAACAGCTGTGGATTACGGTGGAGTGGTCCCTGCCACCGATGAGTTGTCCGATGCGCGACGCTGGCATCTTAGTGTATTTCTGTGCGAAATACATTGACAATTGACGCGCTGCCACATAGTCGCGTTTGCGGCTTCTTCCCAAAACCTGCTGAGTGGTGACCTTATAGTGGTTGCACACACGCTCAAGTATGTCGTCGATGGTGAGCGGATGGTTGTTTGTCTTTACAGCACGCTTTATCACACGTTCTGCAAGGTGCATGTCAATATTGCAGTTATAGACCACAGAATAGGCAAGCAGCGAGTTGATTACTCCCTGAAGGTCGCGCACGCTGCCGTTGGCTGTTTCTGCGATATATCTTAACACGTCTTGCGAAATTTTCAGTCCGTCGCGGCGGCACTTGCTGGTCAGAATATCGATGCAAAGCTCCACATTTGGCTTCTCTAACTCTGCTATCAGGCCACAGCTGAAACGTGTGAGAAGACGGTCCTTCATGCCCTGGAGGTCAACTGGAGGGCGGTCGCTCGCCAAGATAATCTGCTTTCCGTTGCGGAACAGGTGGTTGAAGATGTGGAAGAACGTGTCGATGGTCTTGCCTGCTGTTGCCCACTCCTGAATGTCGTCAACGATGAGCACGTCGATGGTAAGGTAGAAATTGATGAAGTCGTTCACCATGTTTCGGCGTGTGGCGTCGGTGAACTGCACCTGGAAGAGGCGTGCCGAGACATAGAGCACACGTTTTTGCGGATATAGTTCCTTGCATCTCACACCTATGGCATTGATAAGATGGGTTTTTCCACAGCCCGAGGGACCATAGATATAGAAGGGGTTGAAGGTTGACTTTCCCGGATGTTCGGCAATGGAGATGCCCACGGTGCGTGGCAACTTGTTGCTCGTACCTTCTATATAATTGGAGAATGTCTGCTTGGGGTTGAGCTGTGTGTTGATGTCCTGTGGCTTTGCCGCGTCGAGCATCGAGGGCGAGCGGTTAGCGCCGTTTGTAGGCCGTGGCTCGTCTATTTCCGTTGGTTGATCAGCCTCAATGTCCTGCGACAGGTTGTGCGCCTTGTCGGTTACAATGCGGTAGGTGAGCCTCACGTTGGTGCCAAAGCAGTGGGAGAGGACCTTTGACAAAAGGCCAACAAAGTGCTGTTCCAAGTATTCGTAAACGAATGGACTTGGAACTTGCACCAAGAGCGTGTTGCTTTCGGGAGAGAAACTCTCGAACACGATAGGCGCAAACCATGTTTCGTATTGCTGACTGGTGACATTGCTTCTTATCAGCTGAAGACACTGCTCCCAGTAAGCCTTGTATTTGTTGACCATTTGAATTTAATCAGTTTGATGCGTTATTTTTTTGTTGTTCGGATGTACTTTTCAGTTTTCCAGGTGCAAATTTCGCACTTTTTTTTCAATTCTCCAAATCTTGTGTTTTGCTATAATAGGTCTCGCCGTTTCGTAAGTGGCTAATATTAGGTATCATACGTCTGCTTTTTGCTCCATGTGTACTGAAAGGGGCTTGCAAAATCCAAACATGTTGAACATTAGGCCTTTAGCTGAAAAGAGACCGCTTTCGCTATTCCTTCGTAACGAAAGCGGCCATTATGTTGAAACATCGCAATAATCAGCACTTTTAACGGTTTTGTAGCATCACGGTTTTTGAGGCGCTGCCTATTTTGATAAAATTTAAATAGCAAAATTATTGCTTCTTTATTTATTTGTCTTTCTTGCCGAAAATGGAGAAGTGGACATAGCGTTTCGGATGTGCCTTGAGGTCTATCATCAGCGAATCGGCGTCGCGCATGGTGTTGGCGAGATTCCAGTAGAGGCTTGGGTCGCGCAGGAGGAGTCCTATTGTTCCCTCCTTGTTGGCGAGCGAGCTTGTCAGTTCCTCAACATTGTCGAGAGTGGAATTCACCTTAGCCATGGTGGCAGCAACGTCTATAGTGTTGAGGTTGGCAGTGAGTTTCTGTGTGTTGTCGAGTGTGGCGTCCGCCTTTGCCATCATCGAGGGCACTCGTGCGTTCACTCCCGCCATGAGTGTGTTGAGCTGCTTTGTTGTTACCGTGAGGTCGTCGGTGATGCGGTTTATGTTGTGCAGCGAGTTGGCGAGTGCGGGATCGGCAGTTAGTGCGTTGATGTTTGCCAGTATGGAGTCGAGCTTAGGCAGAATTTTCTCTATTGTGGGCAGCATTGCTCCCACTTTTCCCATGAGTCCAGCCTCCTGGTTGCCGCAGATGGTGTCGCCCGGAGCCATCTTCTGCCCTGAGTTAGGCGCGAGCACGATGTTGAGTTTCACGTTGCCGAGCATGTCGCTCTCTATCTCAGCCTTTGATCCTGTCGGAATCTGCATTCTCTTATCCACTCCCAGTTCCGCTATGATGTCGCTGTCGTCGGCTCCATAGCTGAACTTGATGTCTTTCACTACGCCAATCCTGAATCCGTTTGCATATACGGCACACGAGGGAGAAAGCCCGCTGATGTCGTTGAACGACACGTAGTAGGTGTCGTCGTTGGAGTACAGGCTTAAGCCCTTGAGAAATTGGAGTCCTGCGTAGAGGACCACTATTCCCACGATAGCTACAATTGCTATCTGAACCTCTTTTGAAATGCGTTTCATATCTTCACTTACTATTTTTGTTTCTCTTGTATTCCTTTATTGCCTCCTGCACGTCGGTGCGTTGGCCGTCCTTGAAGGCAATGATGAACGCCTGTGGGAACTGTTCCACCACGGTCTTGCGCAAGCGGTAAATCTCATTGTAGTTTTCCGATGCTCCCACGGTGTATTTGTATGTCTTCCCGTCCTTGTAGTAGTCGGCGTCGTCGTAGCCTTTCAGTCTCTTGTCTCCTTTTTTTATAAGGCTGGGAGAAGTGAGAATCTGGATTTTGAACACTGGCGCTCCCTGGGCTGTCTGTTTCTCCTGCCCGTTTCCTCCTTTGCCCGCCGCTGCTTCGGGAGCTTCAGCCCTTCTTGGTTCTTCCGCCGTTTGGGTTTCTTCTGCCCTTTGTGGCTCCTCTTCTACCTTTTTCTCCCTTGGTTTCTGCTCAGCCACCCTCTGTCTTTCCGGCACCTCGAACGGCACGGTGATGCTCTTGTCGTACTTGTTGCGGTAATCAACGAAGGCCTGGTATATGCCGTAGCCCAAGGCGTCGATGGCGTCGGGGTTGTTCAGCTGCTGCTCTTCCGAAGGGGTGGTGATGAAGCCCAACTCAATGAGGCAGCTTGGCATCGAGGTCTCCCGAAGCACAAGGAATCCCGCCTGCCTCACACCCTTGTTGGGTCGGTTGGCAGCCGCACAGGTGCGTCGTTGCACATATTTTGCCAGTTCCACGCTCTTCTCCATGTTTTTGTCCTGCATGAACTCAAACATTATGTAGCTCTCGGAGGAGTTGGGGTCAAAGCCTTCGTAGTGTTGCTGGTAGTCTTTCTCATAGAGAATCACGGCGTTCTCACGCTTCGCCACGTCGAAGTTGTCGTCGGCACGGTGCATTCCCAATGTATAGGTCTCAAGTCCGCGAGCCTGTTTACCCTTTGGCAGCGCGTTGGTGTGAATAGACACGAAGAGGTCTGCCTTGTTGCGGTTGGCTATGTTAGCCCTCTCCAGGAGAGTGACGAACACGTCGGTCTTGCGTGTATATACGACGTTGACGTCGGGACAGTTCCGCTCCACATATCTTCCGAAAGCCAGAGCCACGTTCAGGTTAATGTTTTTCTCCTTAGAGATGGCGCCCAGTGCGCCTGCGTCGTGCCCGCCGTGTCCTGCGTCGATGACGAGTGTAAAGCCTTGTTTCTTAGCGGCGAAAGCAAGTACGGTTGACATCATCAAAACCGCGGCAATGAGTGTCTTTCTGACCATATACATTATTTTAGAGTGCAAATATAGCAATTATTGTTCGTAAAACTTGATTTTATACAAGAGTTTTATCATTATTTAAGGAAGTCCAATGTATTTCCACTCCCGCGCCTGCGCAATCGGCACCCATCGGCGGGTTTAGCTTTGTGAGGCTGAGGGAGATGGTATGTATTTCGGGGAAACGTTCTTTCAGGCATTCCACCATTCTTCCCGCCGCATGCTCAAGCAGGTTTGACGGGACTGCCATCTCCGCCTTGAGCAGTTCGTAAACGTCGGCATAGGAAATGGTGTCTGCCACGTCGTCGGTCTTCATGGCTTGCGTGAAGTCGTAGCCCAACCTGACGGAAACGGTGAAATCCGCTCCCACAGCCCTCTCTTGAGTCATTACCCCGTGGAAGGTGTGGAAGCGGATGTCGTTTATGAAGATTGAAGTTTTCAAATTTAATGGATAGAATTTTATGTTTTATATCCAACTCCTATCCGCAACGGCTTGCACCGCAGTTCTTGCAGATGAGGCAGCCTTCCTGATAGACGAGTGTCTCCTGTCCGCACTGCGGACATTTCACGCCCTTAGCCTCGGTGCCGTCGGTGATGTATTTCTTCAGTGCGCGTTCCACTCCGTTCTTCCATGTGTTGATGCTCTCGCTCTTCAGCTGCAGCGACGACACGAGCTTTATTACGTGGTCGATAGGCATTCGGTAGCGGAGCACTCCGCTGATGAGCTTGGCGTAGTTCCAGTATTCCGGGTTGAACTTCTCCGAAAGTCCCTCCACGGTGGTCTTGTAGCCACGCTTGTTCTCAAACTGGAAGTCGTAGCGGCGCTTTCCTGTCTCGTCGGTCTGCTTGATAATCTTTCCCTTCGTCACGGTCTTTGGCAAAACTATGCCCTCGTCGTCGTCCTGAAGACCTGTGAATATCTCGTAAGGATAGCCGTTGAGCAAGCCCACGAAAGCCACCCATTTTTCCTTGTTGTTCTGGAAGCGCACCACGTCGCAGTCGAGCACCTGCGGGCGCACCTCGGTCACCTCTGGCTGCTTGCAAGGCAGTGGCTGCGGCTTCTCCTGCTCTGCCTTCTTGTCTTTCTTTGACACTGCTATCATCACTCCCGAACGGCTTCCGTCGCGATATATCGTGCAGCCCTTGCAGCCTGAACGCCAAGCCTCAACGTAGAGGCGGTTAACAAGAGCCTCGTCAACGTCGTTTGGCAGGTTCACTGTCACGCTGATGGAGTGGTCAACCCACTTCTGAATGGCTCCCTGCATCTTCACCTTCATCAGCCAGTCAACGTCGTTTGCCGTTGCTTTATAATAAGGTGAACGTGCCACAAGCTGGTCTATCTCTTCCTGACTGTAGCGCTTGGTGGTGTCGATGCCGTTCACCTCCATCCATTTCAGGAACTTGTTGTGATAAACAATGTACTCCTCGAAAGAGTCGCCCACCTCGTCAACATAATCCACATGGACAGCCTCGTCGTTGGGATTCACCTTGCGGCGGCGCTTATACACTGGCATGAACACTGGCTCTATGCCGCTTGTGGTTTGTGTCATGAGCGATGTTGTTCCCGTCGGGGCTATGGTTAGACAGGCGATGTTGCGGCGTCCGTATTTCACCATTTCCTCGTAAAGCTCAGGATCTGCCTCTTTTATGCGGTTGACAAATGGGTTGTTCTCCTCGCGTTTTGCGTCGTACACCTCGAACGCCCCGCGTTCCTTTGCCATGTTCACCGACGAGCGGTAGGCATTGAGAGCCAGCGTCTTGTGTACTTCCACCGAGAAGTCTGTCGCCTCCTGTGTTCCGTAGCGAAGTCCCATGGCTGCGAGCATGTCGCCCTCTGCCGTGATGCCCACTCCTGTGCGTCGTCCCATTCCGCTCTTGCGCTTTATCTTCTCCCAAAGGTGTGTCTCGGCTCCCTTCACCTCCATTGTCTGCGGGTCGGTGCCAATCTTCTCCATAATGAGGTCTATCTTCTCCAGTTCCAGGTCAACGATGTCGTCCATGAGTCGCTGGGCGGCAGCCACATGCTTGCGGAAGAGGTCGTAGTCGAAGTATGCGTCCTTGGTGAAAGGATTCACCACATAGGAATAGAGGTTTATCGACAGCAGTCGGCAGGAGTCGTAAGGACAGAGAGGTATCTCGCCGCACGGGTTTGTGGAGACGGTGCGGAAACCGAGGTCGGCATAGCAGTCGGGAATGCTCTCGCGCAGTATTGTGTCCCAGAACAGCACACCAGGCTCCGCGCTCTTCCATGCGTTGTGAACAATCTTCTCCCACAGTTGCTTTGCTGAGATTTCCTTGTCCCACTCCGGGTTGTCGCTGCCAATGGGGAAAGTCTGGTGGTATGGGCGGTCCTCTATGGCTGCACGCATAAACTCGTCGTCAATCTTCACCGACACGTTAGCTCCGGTCACCTTGCCCTCAGTCATCTTTGCGTCTATGAAAGCCTCCGAGTCGGGGTGCTTGATGCTTACGGAGAGCATCAGCGCTCCGCGTCGTCCGTCCTGTGCCACCTCGCGTGTGGAGTTGCTGTAGCGCTCCATGAAAGGCACAAGGCCTGTAGAGGTGAGTGCGGAGTTGTTCACGGGCGATCCCTTCGGTCTGATGTGCGACAGGTCGTGGCCCACGCCTCCGCGGCGCTTCATCAGCTGCACCTGCTCCTCGTCAATACGCATAATAGCGCCGTAGGAGTCGGCATCGCCGTCGAGACCAATCACAAAGCAGTTGCTCAGTGAGGCTATCTGGTGGTTGTTGCCAATGCCTGTCATTGGGCTTCCTGCCGGAATGATGTATTTAAAGTGGTCGAGCAGTTCAAATATCTGCTCGGCTGACATTGGGTTAGCATACTTTTTCTCAATACGGGCAATTTCGTTAGCAATGCGCCAGTGCATGTCTTCAGGCGACTTCTCGAAGATGTTGCCGAAACTGTCCTTCATTGCATACTTGTTCACCCATACTCTTGCTGCCAGCTCGTCCCCCTTGAAATATTCCAAGGAAGCCTCAATGGCTTCGTCGTGGCTGTAGGTTTTTGTAGATTCCATTTTTTTGTTGTTGATTTCGGCGGCAAAGTTATATATAATTTCTGAAATAAAAAAATTTTTTTTGGAAAACTTTTATTTATTTTTTCGCCCAAAAGTTTTCCAAAACGAATAACCTCATGACTTACAAACCTTTTCCGCCTTTTACCTAAAAGAAAGTTTATCC
>CALZDK010000100.1 GCA_945637645.1 uncultured Prevotella sp. | reverse complement strand
TTGTCTTTGTATATGTTTTGAATGTCGGAGTGGTTGTTGAAGTGGTGGCTCACACCTGGTTCCAAGTAGATGCCAAGGGTAGGGGTGAGGTTATATTCCATGCCGGCAGCTCCTTGCAGCGACCATTGCAGTCGGTTTTCCTTAAGGTCTGAACTCTCTGTTTTCCCTGAAGGCAACTTCTCGTTTACGGTTCCTTTCAGCAGTTTCTCTGCCGTTCCGCCAGCGGTGACGTAGAGTTTCATCTTCTCGTTCTTCCAAATGTTAAGGCTTGCGGCAAGAGGTATGCCGATGTAGTGGAGTTTCTGGCTTCCGCCGTGGTCGGTGTTGCCGTTCACGGTGAAGGTGGAGTGGAGGTAACTGTAATTCACTCCGGCAACAATGCTCCATCTCTCGTCGATGTTGTAGCGCAGGCTCACTCCCACCTTTATAGGCAGGTCGTGGTCGTAGCTCAGTTCACGTCTGTTTAATGTCATAAGCGGATAAGAAAAGCCTTGCATCTGCATCTCGCCGTTGCCGTATGCCTGTGCGTCGCTCATCATATAGTTGTTTGCCACGATGCCGCCGTTGGCGGTGGAGTTGTTGGATCCCATCAGTCCATCGACATGCAGGTCGGCAGACATTCCTCTCTGTGATTGTCGTTTCCTCTGCGGTGCAGGGTTGTCTGTCAGTGCCATATACCTGTAGTCTTGGTTGGCAACCGAAAGTTTCCCTGTGGTTTTCTCCTGCTTTTTCACTTCCTTTTTCTCTTCCGTTGTCGTCACGGTTTCCTCAACCGTTGGAAGTTCTATGGATAGTTGCTCTGCGACGTCAGGGCTTGCTACAGACGTCCCTACACTTGCCACAGCCTTTGCCTTTTCCGCCACGGCAAGTTCCCTTACGCTTTCCATGCGTTCTTTCAGCGTGTTTGCCGTTTGGCTTGTCGTTTGTCTTGAGGTGAGGCTCCTTTGTGGAGCGTTGGTGCTGTATTGTTCCTCGCTGTCGAAGATAAGCTTTGCGCCGGAAATGGCTATCAGTGCCACAGCAGCTGCAGCGACAATGCGTTTTGTCCAAAGAGGAACCGTTGTCGCCTTTTGTCGTGCTTTCTTTGCGAGAGCCTTGTCAATATCCGACCATGCCAACTCCGGGGCAGCCGTTTCAAGGCTGTCCATCTTCTTTTGCAGTTGTTGTTTCCAGTTCTCTGTCATGATCGTTTGTTTTTATTATCTTTTTTATATTTTTCTATTTCCCTTGCCAGCATATTCTTTGCCCTGTGGAATTGCGATGCTGACGAGTCGGGCTTTATGCCGAGCATATCGGCAATCTCCTTATGGCTTTTCCCCTCAATGGCATAGAGGTTGAACACCATCCTGTAGCCATCGGGCAAGTCGCGTATCATCTCGTGAATCTTTTCTGCCGGTATTTCGCCTATGTCGGGTTCGTTGTCGTCGTCGGCATAGGCGATGTTTCCTATGTCCTTGTCGGCGAAGGTGTCGTTTTGTCGTCGTTTAGCCTTAATGAAGTTGAGAGCTTGGTTCACGACAATGCGTGTAGCCCAAGCTCTCAACGAGCCTTTTCCATGGTATTTAAAGTTGTCGATGTGCTCAATGATGCTTATCATTGCGTCTTGCATCACGTCCTGCACGTCGTTGTCTTGCGTGACATATCTTGAGCAAACGGCGGCAAGTTGTCCTCCGAATTGGGCATAGAAGTCGCGCATCGCACGGTTTTCTCCCCTGCGTATGCCCTCGGCAATAGCCTTCTCGTCGTTATGCCCGAAGATGTTCACTTAGTCGTTTCTTGGAATATATCTGAATTTTGCGGATTTTTCGCCTGTGTATGATTTCCACTTTATTTTTATCTCTCGTGGTGTCCTGTCGAGGTCTTTCTCGAGGTCAAGATAGAATGCTACCATGCCGTCGCCGAGATTTCCGCTGGTTTGTCCGTTTGAGTCGTGGTGGAAGTAGAATGTGGCGAGGCCTTCTTCGTCAGCCACACGCACGAGGTTTACGCGGTGTTTGCTGCCTGGCAGCCAGGTGGCGCGGAAGCGGATGTTCATATAGCCGTCTTCAGCCAATGTCTCGAGGTCGCTTTTCACTATTTCCACTGGATCGTTGCCGTAGGCCTTGTCGTTAGCCTCTTGCGACTCAAGCGCAGGTGCAAGCTGTTTGGTGAGAATGGTGTCGATGTGTGTCACCGTTATGGACTTTATGTCGGCGGTGAGCGATGATGGATCAGAGTCGTAATTGAAATAGATATAGGCTCTTTGTTCTTTCTTCTCCTTTAGTGGGAATTCCTTTATGTTGGAGCAGGTCACCACTGTTGAGTCGGTGAGCTGTATCCACCAGTTGGAGTTGTTCTTTGTGCCGGGTTTCAGTGTCACCACTCCTACATTAGTGCTGGGGTCAATGGTAATGTAGTTGTTGTCGTCGTCGTCGTCGAGACACGACTGGAGTGTGAAGGCTGCCGCTGTGAGTGCCATCATGGTAAAAATGAATTTTCTTATTCTTCTCATGTTCTTGTCGTTTTTTGTTTGTTACACCCTGTAAATGTCGTAAAGGTGGGAATCTTGCATGGGAAGTATGAAAAGAATGTTAAATCTTGCCTTCCTCGTGGTAGGAGTAGTATCTGCCGTCGGTGATGATGAGGTGGTCGAGGAAGAAGATGCGCATCAGTTGGCAAGCCTCTTTCATGCGTTTTGTGAGGCGGTCGTCGTCGCCGCTGGGTCTTGGGTTGTTGCTTGGGTGGTTGTGGCAGAGTGCGATCACCGTGGCGTTGTTCATGATGGCGTGTTTCATAATCACTCTCACGTCAACTGCCGTTTCGCTTATGCCGCCGTGAGATATTCTCACTTTCTTTATCAGTTTGAAGTTACGGTTCATGAGCAGCACCCATGCCTCCTCCACGTCGAGGTCCTGCATCAGGGGGTGCATGTGTTCGTAGATGGCAACTGCCGAACCGAGGTCGAGTCGTTCCTCAGCCTTTTCCAATTGTCGCCGTTTGCCGAGTTCGCAAGCGGCAAGAATGGTTATTGCCTTTGCAGGGCCGATGCCTTCATATTCACATAGTTCTGCAATAGATTTCTTTCCGAGCGTGTTGAGGTTGTTGCCACAGTCGTTCATCACTCGTTTCATCAAGTCAACCGCACTTTCCTTTGTGTTGCCGGAACCAATAAGTATTGCAAGCAGTTCAGAGTTGCTAAGCGCTTCCGCTCCAAGACGCTCAAACTTCTCGCGCGGCATATCCGCCTCGTTCCATTGCTTTATGGTCAGTTTGTCAGTCATAGAATGATTTTTCAAATGCCTGGAAAATGTCTTTTTTCAGTACGCAGCGTTTCCACCATGCCTCGATGAAGCCGAAACCATAGCCCATCAGCTGTACGAAGGCGGCACCGATGGATATGAAACCTATCGGAAGGCTGCGGTTCTTTATGGCGGAATCGGTGAAAATGAGAAGTGAGTAGAGAATGATTGGTGCTATGGCTGCCAATACGACATAGTACCAAGAGAAGAAGTCCTGCGGGTTGCCATACACCATCATGATGCGTGCAAAGCAGGCAACGAGGAAAAGGAAAATCACGCCAAGGGTAAACACCATTGGCAGAAGATGTACCAACTTCAGTGAGTCGGGATAGAGTTTGAAGAGATTTATTCTGGCTATGCCACTGTTATAAACCTGTCGGAAGAATTTGCGCATGTCGGTACGGCGCTTGTGCCACACCCATGCCTCTGGAAACAGCCTGCAGCGGCAGCCTGCCTTGAAGATGCGTATGGAAAAGTCGATATCCTCGCCGAAACGCATCTTCGAGAATCCTCCGAGACGCAGATAGACATCGCGGCGGATACCCATGTTGAACGAGCGTGGATAGAATTTGTCGAGTTTCTTCTTTCCTCCGCGTATTCCGCCGGTGGTGAAGAAGCTCGTCATAGAGTAGCTGATGGCTTTCTGTGTCTCGGTGAACGACTCGTGTGCCCTGTCGGGACCGCCGAAAGCGTCGGCAGGATCTCGCAGCAGTTCGTCGTCCACAGCCTTCAGATAGCCTTCGGGCAAAACCACGTCGGAGTCGAGCACAATGAGGTATTCGCCCTTTGCCCTCTCGGCACCGTAGTTTCGGCTTTGTCCTGGTCCTGAGTTCTTCTTCATGAAATACTTCAGGTCGAGTCGTTCCGTGTAGCGTTGGCACACGTCCTTGCAAGGCCTCTCCGAACCGTCCTCTACTATCACGACCTCAAAATCGCTGAATGTCTGATGGCAAAGGCTTTCCAGAAGCTCGTCAACCTCGTCAGGGCGGTTGAATACAGGAACGATGATGGAGTATTTCATGTTTTAAATGAAGAATAATTTAAATGAAGAGTGAAGAATGAAGAGTGATGAGTTATGATTACTGAACTGCGCAGAATGTAAGTCTTGAAGGTAATCACAACTCTTCACTTTTCACTCTTCACTAATAAAAATATTATTCCTTTACTCTCTGCAGATAGCTGCCGTCGCGAGTGTCAACCTGAATGAGGTCGCCCTCGTTGATGAAGAGAGGTACACGGATTTCAACACCTGTCTCCAGTGTGGCTGGCTTAGTGGCGTTGGTGGCTGTGTCGCCCTTGAGTCCCGGCTCGCTGTGAGTAACGCGGAGGTAGGTCTTTACAGGCATTTCGGCGTAGAGGATAGTACCGTCGGTGGTGTCGGTAACAACTTCCACGATGTCGCTCTCTTTCATATACTCGTGGCCGATAACCAAGTCGTTAGCGATTGGAATCTGCTCAAAAGTCTCCTGGTTCATGAAGATGCGTCCTGTTGGATCCTCGTAGAGATACTGGTATGGACGACGCTCGATAACAACATCCTCCAGTTTGAAGCCCACCTGGAAAGTACGATCAAGCACGCGACCGTCTGTCACGTTCTTCAGTTTAGTGTTCATTACTGTGTTGCCCTTTCCTGGCTTTCTGTGCTGGAAATCGATGCATACCCAAATGCCGCCATCCATGCGAATGGCTGTTCCCTTCTTAATGTCTTGTGAATTAATCATATACTTTATATAACTGTTATATTATGAATTATCTCCCAATTTGGGTGCAAAGTTACAGTAAAAAATTGGAAAAAGGCTTGTTTTCTCGAAAAAAACATAAAAGTTTTATCTAAAAATCACATATTTCTTTGTTATTTCGAAAATTATTAGTACTTTTGCACCCCAAAAGAATGGGAATAACAAAAAATTAAATATTTATATAGCAATGAAAAGAACATTTCAGCCACACAACAGAAGAAGAGTGAACAAGCACGGCTTCCGCGAGAGAATGGCTACAAAGAATGGACGTCGAGTACTGGCTTCTCGTCGTGCCAAGGGCCGCAAGAAGTTGACAGTTTCTGACGAGCATCACGGAAAGTAATTCTCACTTGTCAGTCAGTGATTTGACGTCAAGATTGAAAAAGAGGCGAGGGCAATGTCCTCGCCTTCTTTTTTGCCTGTCATTTCTATACCTTATTAATAATGATTATCCTATAGTGCCATCGTTAATGATTATCGACAACAGGAATTGTACGAACGATGTTCTCCATCAGGCATTGGCTACTCTTCCATCAACTTGCGATAGCGGCCTTTCTTTATTTCCTCGTTGCCGAGGCGGCGTGCCTTGTTTATCTCGTAGTCGGAGTAGCTGCCCTCGAAATAGAACACTTCGCCGTTGCCTTCGAAGGCGAGGATATGGGTGCAGATGCGGTCGAGGAACCAGCGGTCGTGGCTGATTACCACGGCGCAGCCGGCGAAAGCCTCAAGGCCTTCCTCAAGGGCACGGAGCGTGTTGACGTCGATGTCGTTGGTTGGCTCGTCGAGAAGTAGCACGTTGCCTTCCTGTTTCAGTGCGAGGGCGAGTTGCAGACGGTTGCGCTCACCGCCGGAGAGCACGCTGCAGAGCTTGCTTTGGTCGGTGCCGGAGAAATTGAAACGTGAGATGTAGGCACGGGCGTTCACGTCGCGTCCTCCCATACGTATTGTCTCGTTGCCCTGTGAGATGACATCATATACGGTCTTTGTCGGGTCTATGTCCTTGTGCTGCTGGTCAACGTAGGCGAGTTTCACTGTCTCTCCCACCTCGAATGTTCCACCGTCGGCTTTCTCCAATCCCATGATGAGTCGGAAGAGAGTGGTCTTGCCAGCTCCGTTGGGACCTATAACGCCCACGATGCCGTTAGGAGGCAGCATGAAGTTGAGGTCGCTGAAGAGAACCTTCTCGCCGAATGCCTTCCTTACGTGTTGTGCCTCTATCACCTTGTTGCCGAGACGAGGTCCGTTTGGTATGAAAATCTCCAGCTTTTCCTCTCTCTCTTTCTGTTCCTGGTTGAGCATCTGCTCGTAGCTGTTGAGACGTGCCTTACCCTTTGCCTGGCGTGCTTTTGGTGCCATGCGCACCCACTCCAACTCGCGCTCAAGAGTCTTGCGGCGCTTCGATGCCGATTTTTCCTCCTGCTCCATGCGCTTTGTCTTCTGGTCGAGCCATGATGAGTAGTTACCCTTCCATGGAATACCCTCGCCGCGGTCGAGTTCGAGAATCCATTCGCTCACGTCGTCGAGGAAGTAGCGGTCGTGTGTCACGGCAATCACTGTTCCCTCATATTGCTGCAGGTGCTGTTCGAGCCAGTCGATGCTTTCCGCGTCGAGATGGTTGGTAGGCTCGTCGAGCAGCAACACGTCGGGTTTTTGCAGCAGCAGTCGGCAGAGAGCTACACGGCGTCGCTCACCTCCAGAGAGGTTTGTCACCGCCCAATCGCCTGGAGGGCAGCGCAGTGCGTCCATGGCGCGCTCGAGCTTTGAGTCGATGTTCCATGCGTCGGTGGCGTCGATGATGTCCTGAACCTCTGCCTGTCGCTGCATGAGCTTGTCCATCTTGTCGGGGTCGCCGTAGTACTCCTCAAGTCCGAATTTTTGGTTGATGTCCTCATATTCGGCAAGAGCGTCGTAGATGTGCTGCACACCTTCCATCACATTCTCCTTCACTGTCTTTGCCTCGTTGAGTGGAGGGTCCTGTGGCAGGTATCCCACGGTGTAGCCGGGGCTCCATACCACCTCTCCCTGCGTAGGTTGTTCAAGACCTGCTATGATTTTCATCAGGGTTGATTTACCTGCGCCGTTAAGACCGATGATACCGATTTTTGCGCCGTAGAAGAACGATAGGTAGATGTTCTTCAGAATCTGTTTCTGGTTTTGTGGGATGATTTTCGATACTCCCACCATTGAGAAGATAATCTTCTTGTCGTCAACTGTTGCCATATATATAATATTAAATTTGTTTCTGAAGTGCTCAATATTTTGGGAGTTAAGGAGTT
>CALZDK010000099.1 GCA_945637645.1 uncultured Prevotella sp. | reverse complement strand
ATGAAAATTTTAGTATTGGGGGCAGGTAAGATGGGAAGTTTCTTCCTCGACTTGCTCAGTTTCGACCACGAGACGGCGGTGTATGAGAAAGACCCGAAGAGAATGAGGTTTACATACAACTGCCAGCGACTTACCACACTCGACGAGGTGAAGGAGTTCGCACCTGAACTCGTCATAAATGCCGTAACAGTGAAATACACCATACCGGCGTTCAAGGAAGTGTTGCCTTACCTGCCAAAGGACTGTATCATCAGCGACATATCGTCGGTGAAGACCAACCTGAAGGAGTATTACGACTCCACGGGATTCCGCTATGTCTCCACTCACCCGATGTTCGGACCCACCTTCGCCAATCTTAACCAACTGAGCGAGGAGAACGCCATCATCATCAGCGAGGGCGACTACATGGGACGCATCTTCTTCAAGGACCTCTACAGCCGACTGGGACTGAACATCTACGAATACACCTTTGAGGAACACGACCGCACGGTGGCTTACTCACTGAGTATTCCTTTCGTAAGCACCTTCGTCTTTGCTGCCGTAATGAAGCATCAAGACGCTCCAGGAACAACATTCAAGCGACACATGCGCATAGCAAAGGGCGTGCTCAACGAGGATGACTATCTGCTGCAGGAGATACTCTTCAATCCCTACACGAGCGACCAGGTGGCACAGATACGCGATGAGCTGAAGGAACTGCTTGAGATAATCGACAACAAGGATTCCGACAGAATGAAGCAGTATCTGACCAAGATAAGGGAACATGTGAAAAGAGACATAGAGATAAAAAGGAAAGACTAAGACACATAAGGTATTGGGCACTAACATATATCATATCGTTGCCTTCCTTACTGTAGCGGTTTGGGGCACTACATTTGTTTGGACGAAACTGTTGATAAACAACGGACTTTCGCCCGCACAGATCTTCACTCTGCGTTTCATCATTGCCTACGTCTTGCTTCTGTCATTCTCGCTTCTGCGCCCGCATTTCCTGCGGCGGAAGCTTGAGACGGCGGCACCAGACAAATGGCGCAAGGTGCAGCACAGGTGGTTTGCCGACAACTGGCGCGACGAACTTACCATGGTGGCACTCGGAATAACAGGCGGATCGATGTATTTTCTAAGCGAGAACGAGGCGTTGAGGTTTACCACGGCAACAAACGTGTCGCTCATCGTCTGCTCCTGCCCCTTGTTCGCAACCTTGATAATAGGTTTGTTCTACAAGTCCGAGCGTTTCCGTCCCTTGCAGATTGCAGGGTCGCTGTTGGCGTGTATGGGCATGGCGATAGTTGTGCTCAACGGACATTTCGTGCTCCATCTCTCTCCGCTTGGCGACACTCTTGCTTTCGGGGCATGCCTCTGTTGGGCTTTCTACTCGTTGCTGATGAAACCGGTGATGGACCGCTATACGGCAATGTTTATCACACGCAAGGTGTTCTTCTATGGCATTTTGACCATATTGCCATATTATTTGGTGGTGCCGGAAATGCCCGACATGGAAGTCCTCTTGCGTCCAGCAGTGCTTGTAAATCTCCTGTTTCTTGGTAGTGTGGCATCCATGCTGTGTTATCTGACATGGAGTCTGTGCATGGCGCGTCTTGGAGCTGTGAGATGTACCAACTGGGTGTATTTCAACCCTATAACCACTATCGTCTTTGCGGCGATGATATTGGGCGAACAAATCACATCCTATTTCCTTGCCGGTACGTTTTTCATTCTTCTCGGTATGTATATGCTGAACAAAAAGCTTTAATTCTTTAATTCTTTAATCTTTTAATACTTTAATTCTTTAATTCTTTAATTGCGCGTAGCGCCTACTTTAATTCTTTAATACTTTAATTCTTTAATTCTTCATAACAATGTCTGCAGGTAAATGGATTGGCGGTATTATCGGTTGGATAACCGCAGGACCACTCGGAGCTTTGGCTGGAGTGGCAATAGGAGCAATGTTTGATGTTGGTCTCGACTCAGTGAACAACCCTGGCAATGCAGGAACACGGGAAGGCGCTTTCGGCGACAACGGTTCACGCCAGTATAGCGACGACGAGCAGCGTAGTGGTTTCATGTTCTCGCTCCTTGTTCTCGCGTCTTATGTCATAAGGGCAGACGGACGTGTCATGCACTCCGAGATGCAGCTTGTGCGTGAGTTTCTGCGTCAGAATTTCGGTGTGGCGGCACAGTCGCAGGGAGAACAGATCCTGCTTCGCCTCTTCGACGAGCAGAAACGCCAGGGAACGTTTCGGTTCAAGAACACCGTGGCTGACTGTTGCCAACAGATAGCCCGCTATATGGACTATTCCCAGCGCCTGCAACTCGTCAATTTCCTCGTGCTCATCTCACAAGCCGACGGAAAGGTTGATCCGCAGGAAGTAATGGCGATAAACGAGTGTGGCCATTGGCTTGGAATGTCTAAACAAGACATCGATTCTCTTTTCAGTCTGAAAGGCGACACTCTCGACGAGGCTTATCGCGTGCTTGGTGTCGATCCCAATGCCTCCGACGACGAGGTGCGCAAGGCCTACCGCAAGCTCGCCCTTGAACACCATCCCGACCGTGTTGCCGCCCTTGGCGAGGATGTTCGCAAGGCTGCAGAAAAGAAATTCCAGGAAATCAATGCGGCAAAAGAAAAGGTGTTTAAGGCACGCGGCCTTTAACACCTCTGCAGGTTAACACCTTCTATTTTTTGTCCTTTGCGGGTCTTACAAGAGCCTCACACAGTCGGCGTTGTAGCACTCGTGCGTCGAGAACTGACATCTCGCTGTCCATTATGGCAAAGGCGAGAACGTGACCGTTGGCTCCTTCGCAAAGTCCCGCAAGCGAGCTTATCCCGTAAGGGTGGGAGAGAGTTCCTGTCTTTGCCTTTATCTTCCCTCGTGTCAGACCTCCTGTCATCTCCCTGGCAAGCGTTCCGTCAACACCTGCCACGGCGAGGTGCTGCTCCAGCATCTTGCGTATTCTTGGGTCTTCGTATCCAAAACGCAACACCGAGGTCAGGGCAATGGGCGAGAGGCGGTTATAGGTGCAGAGTCCGCAACCGTCGTGAACCACAAGGCTACTGTCTGTCAGTGCAAGTTTCTCTACAAGGAATTTTCTCAGATAATCTACCCCTGAAGTTACGGGATTGCCCTTGGGATTCACCTTGTTGCCTATTGTGTAGAGCATTGCCGTTGCCTGGGTGTTGGAACTGTTTTTCCACATCCGCTTTATCACTTCGCCTATCTGCCTGCGGCTTACATAAAGGCAACGGAAATCGCGTGTGGTGGGCTTAAACACAATCTGACTGTCAGCCACAGCTATGCCGTTGCCACGCAGCGAAGCCTTAAGAGCCTTCGCCACCTTGTCAGAACCTTTATAAAACAGCCCGTATTTCGAGAAAGTCAAGTCCCAAGGATACCAATGTTCCTCGCTCTTAACTGGTTCGTTTATCGTAAGGTCAACATAAACTTTTCCACCCACACGCTTCACTCCTTTCTTCCTCACCACCTTGGCAAACTCTCCCAGGTCGGGGGCTAAGAGTTGTGGGTCGAGTCCTGCCTTGAATGCCAAATCGCCTTTCAATGTTCCGTCTGACGCTACGTTTCCGCGAAGGAAAATAGCTGTCCAATAGTGGTAGTCGCATCCTAAAAGGTGTAGTCCCGCTATTCCCGACAACAGTTTCATACACGACGCCGAGGGCAGTGCGAGACTGTCGTTTACTCCATATACTGGCTTGTCTGCCGTTATGTCATACACATGAAAGGCAAACTTGCCTTCAGGTCGTGGCTTGGAACCGAAATCCTCAAGTCGGCTCCGCAGTGCGGTGTCAATGGGAATGTCGTTCCTCCTCGTCGTTTTCTCGTTTTCTGGTGTGTTCCCCTTTCCGGTACATCCTACACAAAATGCCATCACCACAGATGTGATGATGGCGAGTTGTCTTTTTGTCATATTGATTAAATTATTTAAGTTTCGCAAGTTGTTAACTTGCGAATAGTTAACGAGTTGACAAGTTGACGAGTTAACAAGTTATTACTTTTGCAGCTGTTTTGCAGTTGGACTATCAACTTGTCCACTTGTCAACTTGTTCCTTTAATTCTTTAATACTTTAATACTTTAATCCTTTAATTCTTTAACTCCCCTTGACAGTCAAATCACCCTCCCGCTCTTGTTGAACTTCACGACACTGCCGTTGTTATACTTCCACACGGTAATGCCATTGCTGTTCTTCACCTTGCTGTTAGGTTCGCCCATAGCCATTCTCACCTCGTTCTTGGTGAATCCTTTGGCTATGCGTCCCCTGTGTATCATCTCCATGTGCTTGGCGGAAATGCCCTTTGTGGGGCTTCCCTCGCCAAAGAGGAAACCATAGTAGTCCTCCTTCTTTCCGTCGATGTCGCCAGCCACGTTGGTGTTCTTGAATGCCACTTCCTTGACATACTGGTAGCCGTCCTTGGCACTCTGCAGCGTCACCTTCATCTTTGGTCCGTCCTGTGCCTCAATCTTCTTTATGGTGAATTGCGACAGTCGTGGAATGCTTACGTTTAAGCCCATGGGGTTAACCATGTATGTCATGTATTTCGTATATACCTGACGACCTATGTATTGCGCATAGTCCTCCGCTACTGCCACCTTCGGGTCCACAATCTCGAAAGAACCATAGAACGTGTATTTCGCCTTGTCCATGATGAATTCGTCGTCGCGCATTCCGGAGTTTGTCTTGCTCATGGCAACATTCTGGTAGAACTGCATGCCCTTCTCGTCTTCCACGATTATCTTCACGGGATAGTTTCTGGTGCCTACACCAATGGCAACCACTTTCACTTCCTTGCCCTCGGGCACCGTAACCTCCTGGAATCCGTCGCCGTCCGACTCAGTGTCCACACGGTAGAGTGTTGTCTTTGTGTAGAGAGTGGAGCCCATAAGCACCTCCCTTGCCTTGTCCACGTCGCCAAGATATGCCAACGTGGGAACACCCATCTTGTTGTAGCAATAGTCCTCAAAGGAGCCGTTTGGTATTGGGTAGTAGTATTTCTTGTTGTTGTCCTGGCATACGAAATTCACCAGTGCGGTTCCGTCCTTGGCTACACTGTGTCCCTTATACAC
Source organism: uncultured Prevotella sp. (assembly GCA_945637645.1). Taxonomy (GTDB): domain Bacteria; phylum Bacteroidota; class Bacteroidia; order Bacteroidales; family Bacteroidaceae; genus Prevotella. The sequence goes on along the minus strand of CALZDK010000099.1, from coordinate 2,221 downwards.
CATAATCTTGTACTTCAGGCTTCCGCTGCTTACGTCCTTGCCCTTCTCGTCGCAGAAAGTGCCCACCACGAGGTCGTATTTCTCCGGCAGTACCATGAATTTCATGCCTTCCTTCCAGTCACACAGGCTAAGGAACTTGAAGTTCTTGCCAACGAAATCGGCAGGCTCGTCGGCTTCCTCTTCCTTCGGGGCTTCCTCTCCTGCTTTTTGCGCGGTCTCAGCCTTCTTCGCACCCTTAGTCTTTACAATATACGAGGTTTGCGCCATTGCACTCGTCATAATCAAGACCATGCAGACAGTTGAAAATACTTTCTTCATGTATTTTTAGTAATTATATGTTTGACAAAACGATTAATCGGTCTATTGTTTCTTCCGCTCACAAAAGTAATACATTATTTTATATAATCAAACAAACATACAACATATTTAAACTACTTTAACTATTCTTCCGAATATGACAAAGTGTCAGTCCGCTGTTTTTGGCACACCCTTTGCATGATGTTTGATGAGACATTGAGCATAGCCTCATGGCTCAGCGAGAAATAATAACAATGAATAATAACAAATAAAAAAAATACAATTATGGGAAAGATTATTGGAATCGACTTAGGAACAACTAATTCATGTGTTGCCGTATTTGAGGGCAACGAACCAGTTGTAATCGCCAACAGCGAGGGAAAACGCACCACACCTTCTGTAGTGGGTTTCGTTGATGGCGGTGAGCGTAAAATCGGTGATCCGGCAAAGCGTCAGGCTATCACCAACCCTATGAAGACCGTTTACAGCATCAAGCGCTTCATGGGCGAGAACTGGCAGCAGGTGGAGAAAGAGGTAGGACGCGTGCCGTTCTCCGTCGTAAACGAGGGCGGATACCCACGTGTTGACATCGACGGACGCAAATACACTCCACAGGAAATCTCTGCCATGGTGCTCCAGAAGATGAAGAAGACTGCCGAGGACTATCTCGGACAGGAAGTAACAGACGCTGTCATCACAGTGCCAGCCTATTTCTCTGACTCACAGCGCCAGGCAACAAAGGAGGCAGGTCAGATTGCAGGTCTCAACGTGCGCCGTATCGTCAACGAGCCTACGGCAGCTGCCCTCGCCTACGGTGTTGACAAGGCAAACAAAGACATGAAGATTGCCGTGTTCGACCTCGGTGGCGGTACGTTCGATATCTCCATCCTTGAATTTGGTGGCGGCGTGTTCGAAGTGCTCTCTACCAATGGCGACACACACCTCGGTGGCGACGACTTCGACCAGGTCATCATCGACTGGCTCGTACAGGAGTTCAAAAACGACGAGGGTGCCGACCTTACACAGGACCCAATGGCAATGCAGCGTCTCAAGGAGGCTGCCGAGAAGGCAAAGATTGAGCTGTCAAGCTCTACCTCTACCGAAATCAACCTGCCATATATCATGCCTGTAGGCGGTGTGCCAAAGCACCTTGTGAAGACCCTCACGCGTGCCAAGTTCGAGCAGCTCGCCCACAACCTCATCCAGGCTTGTCTCGTACCTTGCCAGAACGCTATGCGTGATGCCAAGCTTAATACATCCGATATCGACGAGGTAATCCTCGTGGGTGGTTCGAGCCGTATTCCTGCCGTTCAGACTCTCGTGAAGAACTATTTCGGCAAGGAGCCTTCAAAGGGTGTTAACCCCGACGAGGTTGTAGCCGTAGGAGCTTCCATCCAGGGTGCTATCCTCAACAAGGAAGGCGGAGTAGGCGACATCGTCCTGCTCGACGTAACTCCTCTTACCCTCGGCATCGAGACAATGGGTGGCGTTATGACAAAGCTCATCGAGGCAAACACCACCATACCTTGCAAGAAGAGCGAGGTGTTCTCAACAGCAGCCGACAACCAGACAGAGGTGACAATCCACGTACTCCAGGGCGAGCGTCCAATGGCAGCCCAGAACAAGAGCATCGGTCAGTTCAACCTCACCGGCATAGCACCGGCACGCCGTGGCGTTCCTCAGATTGAGGTAACCTTCGACATCGATGCCAACGGTATTCTCAAGGTGTCTGCCAAGGACAAGGCTACAGGCAAGGAGCAGGCCATCCGCATCGAGGCTTCTTCAGGTCTCAGCAAGGAGGAAATCGACCGCATGAAGGCTGAGGCAGAGCAGAACGCGGCTGCCGACAAGGCAGAGCGCGAGCGTGTTGACAAGCTCAACCAGGCAGACTCTCTCATCTTCACCACCGAGAACTTCCTTAAGG
>CALZDK010000098.1 GCA_945637645.1 uncultured Prevotella sp. | reverse complement strand
GGCCTTGCGTATGCTTGGCGGAAAGGAGCGTTGGAATGGAAGTAAAGAAACCTGTAATCAAGAGCATTCCCTACGACGAGTTCAAGGACAATGCAGGCTTGGAGAAAATCATCGACGAGCTCCACGAGGGTGGTTGCAACGTTGTGGTGGGTTCTCTCGACCAAGCCATCAACTGGGGACGCAGCAACTCCCTCTGGTCGCTGACCTTCGGAACGAGCTGCTGTGGTATAGAGTTCATGTCGGTGGGTTGTGCCCGCTACGACTTCTCGCGTTTCGGTTTCGAGGTAACACGTAACTCTCCACGTCAGGCAGACCTTATCATGGTGGCAGGCACCATCACCCACAAGATGGCTCCTGCCTTCAAGCGTCTTTATGACGAGATGGCTGAACCGAAGTATGTAGTGGCAGTTGGCGGATGTACCATCTCTGGCGGTCCGTTCAAGACAAGCTACAACGTGGTGAAAGGCATCAGCGAGATTGTGCCGGTGGATGTTTACATTCCTGGATGCCCTCCACGTCCGGAGGCTATCCTCTACGGTATGATGCAGCTGCAGCGCAAGGTTAAGGTAGAGAGGTTCTTCGGCGGTGCCAACCACAAGCAAACCAAGGAGGAGCGTGAGTTAGGACTCTCCAACGAGGCTATTGCTGCGGGATGGAAGAAGCCGGCAGTGGTTGGCGATGTGCCTGAGGACTTTGTGAAAAACATTAAAAAGGAACAGGAGGAAGGCAAATGAAACTGAACAACCTCGTTTTTGACTTTGACAAGTTTGCCCAGGAAATGGCAAACCTGAAGCAAAAGAAGCATTTTGACTATCTCGTGACCATCGTTGGCGAAGATTTCGGAGCCGAGGAAGGTTTGGGATGTATCTACATTCTTGAGAATACCGACACCAAGGAGCGCACAAGCGTGAAGATGATTGCAAAGAGGGTAGGGGAAAACGATTATGTCATCCCTACTGTTTGCAACCTCTGGAAGGTGGCAGAATTGCTTGAGCGTGAAGTGTTTGACTTCTACGGCATCAAGTTCCTCAACCACCCCGACATGCGCCGACTCTTCCTGCGCAACGACTTCAAGGGCTACCCATTCCGCAAAGACTGGAAGTATGATGACTCTTACTCTCTTGAGGACGATGTGGAGCCAGAATACACTCAGGTTTATAGCCTCAATGCCGACGGACAGCTCGTTTGCAGCCAGCGCAAGCTCTTCACCGACGACGAGTATGTAATCAACATCGGTCCTCAGCACCCATCGACCCACGGTGTGCTCCGCTTGCAAACCGTTGTTGACGGTGAGATAGTGAAGCGCATCTATCCGCATCTGGGATATATCCACCGCGGTATAGAGAAGATGTGTGAGGGCTATACCTATCCACAGACACTTGCTTTGACCGACCGTCTGAACTATCTCTCTGCCATGATGCACCGCCACGCACTTGTAGGAGTTGTGGAGGAGGCACTTGGCGTGGAGCTTACCGACCGCATAAAATATGTACGCACCATAATGGACGAGCTACAGCGTCTCGACTCCCACTTGCTCTACTGCGGATGTTGTGCACAGGACCTCGGCGCCCTTACGGCATTCCTCTATTGCATGCGCGACCGTGAGCATGTGCTTAACGTGATGGAAGAAACAACGGGTGGACGACTGATTCAGAACTATTATAGAATAGGTGGACTTCAGGACGACATCGATCCTAACTTCGTTCAGAACTGCAAGGCACTGTGCAAGTACCTGCGTCCGATGATAAAGGAGTATATGGACGTGTTTGGCGACAACGTCATCACCCACAACCGCTTCGAGAAAGTGGGTGTAATGGGACTGGAGGACTGCATCAGCTATGGCGTTACAGGTCCTGCCGGACGTGCCGCCGGATGGTGTAATGACACCCGCAAGCGTCATCCTTACGACATGTATGACAAGGTGAACTGGCGAGAGATAACCATGACAGGTTGCGACTCCATGGACCGCTACCTCATCCATATTGAGGAGATGTACCAGAGCCTCGACATCATCGAGCAGCTCATTGACAACATTCCTGAGGGCGACTTCTATGTGAAGCAGAAACCAATCATCAAGGTGCCTGAGGGACAGTGGTATTTCTCTGTCGAGGGTGCGAGTGGCGAGTTCGGTGTATATATCGACTCAAAGGGTGACAAGAGCCCGTGGCGACTGAAGATGCGTCCGATGGGACTCTCGCTCACAGGTGCGCTCGACTCGATGCTCCGCGGACAGAAGATTGCCGACTTGGTGACTACATGTGCAGCAGTTGACTTCGTTATCCCGGATATCGATAGATAAAGTTGACGAGTTGACAAGTATTTGTAATACAAAAAGAAGAAAAAATGTTTGATTTTAGTATAGTAACAACATGGTTCGACAGTTTCCTGCGCCAGACATTGGGGCTTGGAGACTTTTGGTCGATACTTATCGAGTGTGTGCTTGTGGGCGTGGGAATCCTTTTGGCCTATGCCGTACTTGCCATTATCTTGATATTCATGGAGCGTAAGGTGTGTGCCTACTTCCAGTGCCGCCTCGGTCCTATGCGTGTAGGTCCTTGGGGTGTGTTCCAGGTGTTTGCCGACGTGCTGAAGATGCTCATCAAGGAGATTTTCTCTGTTGACAAGGCTGACAAGTTCCTCTATTTCATAGCCCCTCTGTTTGTCATAGCAGCTTCGGTGGGTACTTTCTCTTTCCTTCCATGGAACAAGGGAGCCGCCGTGCTTGACTTCAATGTTGGCATTTTCCTCCTTACGGCAGTGTCGAGCATCGGTGTAATCGGTGTTTTCCTTGCCGGTTGGGGAAGTAACAACAAGTATTCGGTGGTTTCCGCCATGCGTGGTGCAGTGCAGATGATTTCCTACGAGATGTCGCTCTGTCTATGCCTCATAACAGCGGTGATACTCACTGGCACAATGCAGATGTCGGGCATAGTTGAGGCACAGACAGGTCCTTGGAACTGGCTCATCTTCCGTGGTCACATTCCAGCCATAATCGCCTTCTTGGTTTTCCTCGTGGCAGGTAATGCAGAGGCAAACCGTGGTCCGTTCGACCTTGCAGAGGCGGAGAGTGAGCTTACGGCAGGTTACCACACAGAGTATAGCGGTATGGGATTCGGCTATTTCTACCTTGCCGAGTATCTCAACCTCTTTGTGATAGCAGCCATCGGCGCAACGGTATTCCTTGGCGGTTGGGCACCGGTGAATGTTGGTATCGAGGGCTTCGACGCAGTGATGAACTACATACCTGGCATCGTATGGTTCCTTGGCAAGACATTCGCCTTGGTTTGGGTGCTGATGTGGATACGTTGGACATTCCCCCGTCTGCGCATCGACCAAATTCTAACTCTTGAGTGGAAATACCTTATGCCACTGTGTCTTATCAATCTTATACTGATGACAATAGTGGTGGCTTTCGGCTGGCACTTCTGATAATATTAAAGAATTAAAAGATTAAAGAATTATAGTTTTTATGAGCAATAAATCATATTTCGGAGGTATTGCAGAAGGATTGAAGACCTTGGCTACGGGTATGAAGATTACCTGGAAGGAATATTTCACGCCAAAGTCAACCGAGCAATACCCTGAAAACCGCAAGACTACCCTCCATGTGGCTAAACGCCATCGCGGTCGCTTGGTGATGCTACGCAACGAGGATGGTTCTGTGAAGTGTACGGCATGTACACTTTGCGAGAAGACCTGTCCTAACGGCACCATAAAGATAACATCTCAGATGGTGACCACAGAGGAAGGCAAAAAGAAACGCCAGTTGGTTGACTATCAGTACGACCTTGGCGACTGTATGTTCTGTCAGTTGTGTGTCAATGCCTGCAACTTTGGCGCCATAGAGTTTACCAACGACTTTGAGAACTCCACTTTCGAGCGCGAGAGCCTTGTGCTCCATCTCGACAAGGAGGACTACAAGAGTTCGTTGCCAAACATTCTCGATGGTGGTGCGCCACTGACCATAGGTAAGTTCAACACTAAAACAAAGTAAGGGAGGACTTAAAAGAATATGGCAAATATCGTAATGTTTTGCATTTTTGCAATAGTTATTGTAGGTGCTGCACTGTTAAGTGTCACCACCAAGCGCATCATGCGTTCTGCGACCTACATGCTCGTCGTCCTCTTCGGTGTGGCAGGCCTTTACTTCCTGCTTGATTACACCTTCCTTGGAGCGGCGCAGATAGCTGTATATGCCGGTGGTGTGACGATGATTTTCATCTTCGCCATTCAGCTTGTCAACAAGCGTGCGCTGGAAGGTGCCGTAGAGAATATGAAGCTGAAGAGCATTGTCCGCGGTCTGTTGTTGTCAGTCATCGGACTGGCTGTGGTTCTCGGCATTGTGGTTAAGAACCGCCTTATCAGCAGTGCCTGCTGCATGGCAGACGAGGGTGGGGAAGTGTCGATGGACGTGATAGGTAACGCCCTGATGGGTGCCGGCAAGTATCAGTATGTTCTCCCGTTCGAGTTCATCTCTGTGTTCCTGTTGGCTTGTATCATCGGTGGTATTGTAGTATCAAGAAAAGAAAAGGAGACAAAGTAATATGGTACCAGTAGAATGTTATTTTGTGCTGTCAGCACTTTTGTTCTTTATCGGCGTCTTCGGTTTCGTAACCCGCCGCAACCTGATAGCTATGCTCATCTCCGTTGAGTTTGTGCTCAATGCCGTTGACATCAATTTCGCAGCTTTCAACCGTCTGCTTCACCCTGACCAGCTTGAGGGCTTCTTCATGACGCTCTTTTCCATCGGAGTGAGTGCTGCTGAGGCTGCAGTGGCTATAGCGATAATAATCAATGTTTACCACCGCTTCCACAGCGACCAAGTGAACAGTATTCAAAACTTGAAATTCTAATTGAGCGTTATGGAATATAGTTATGTTTTTCTCATACTTCTTCTGCCTCTCTTCTCCTTTGTGATCCTGGGATTGGCAGGTATGAAGATGTCGCACAAGGTGGCTGGACTCATCGGCACCACGTCGTTGGGTATCGTCACAGTGCTCTCGTATATCACGGCGTTCAGCTATTTCTTCGGCCCACGCTGTGCTGATGGAGCTTATCCGACAATAGTGCCATTCAACTTCACATGGCTGCCTCTCGGCGACCTGCATTTCGACCTTGGCTTCATGATCGACCCTATATCGGCAATGATGCTCATAGTCATCTCCACGGTCAGCCTTATGGTCCACATCTATTCGTTTGGCTATATGCACGGCGAAAAGGGATTCCAGCGCTACTACGCTTTCCTTTCGCTCTTCACTATGTCGATGCTTGGCTTGGTAGTAGCTACAAACATCTTCCAGATGTATCTTTTCTGGGAGCTTGTGGGTGTCAGCTCTTATCTGCTCATAGGATTCTACTATCCTTTGCATGCAGCAGTGGCAGCCTCTAAGAAGGCGTTTATTGTAACCCGTTTTGCCGACTTGTTCTTCCTCATCGGTATTCTCATCTTCGGCTATTACACCCAGTCGTTCTCGTTCTCGTTTGTTGAGAACCTTCAGATGGCTGCCGGTGCCACACCGTTTATTCCAGTGGATACAGCCAAGGCAGTGGCAGCGGGCGGTTTCATCCTTCCAACAGCCCTTGTGCTGATGTTCATCGGTGGTGCTGGTAAGTCAGCCATGTTCCCACTTCATATCTGGTTGCCGGATGCTATGGAAGGTCCTACTCCTGTCAGTGCACTTATCCACGCTGCCACTATGGTTGTTGCCGGAGTGTTCCAGATAGCACGTCTGTTCCCTCTTTGGATAGAGTATGCACCGGGTCAGATGAGCATCGTTGTATGGGTGGGTGTGTTCACCGCATTCTATGCTGCAGCCGTGGCTTGTGCCCAGAGCGACATCAAGCGTGTGCTCGCCTTCTCTACCATTTCACAGATAGCGTTCATGATGGTGGCATTGGGCGTTTGCTTGCCAGGTCACCACGGTGAGGTTATCGATGCCCACGGCTCTCTTGGCTATATGGCATCAATGTTCCATCTCTTCACCCATGCCATGTTCAAGGCTTGTCTGTTCCTTGGCGCCGGTTGTATCATCCATGCTGTTCATAGCAATGAGATGTCTGCAATGGGTGGCTTGCGCAAGTATATGCCGGTAACCCACATCACCTTCCTAATCTCCTGTCTTGCCATTGCAGGTATTCCGTTCCTTTCGGGCTTCAGCTCCAAGGACGAGATTATCACCGCATGTTTCCAGTACAGTCCGCTGGTTGGCTGGATAATGACAGGTGTTGCAGCAATGACGGCGTTCTATATGTTCCGTCTCTACTACGGCATCTTCTGGGGAACAGAGAACAAGGAACTTCATGCTCACCACACTCCACACGAGGCACCTCTTACAATGACCGTTCCACTCATTGTGCTTTGTGTCATCACGGTAGGTGTCGGTATCTACACCACGATAGCCGGCTTTGCCGGTCTTGGAGGTTCTTTCGGTAGTTTTGTGACTGCCAATGGTCAGGATTACACCATCCACTTCGACCTTCAGGTAGCCGCAACATCAACAGTGATAGCCATTGCGAGCATCTGCCTTGCCACCTATATATATAAAGGTGAGCAGCAGCCTATCGCCGACCGTCTTTACAAAACGTTCCCGAAGCTGCATCGTGCAGCCTACAAGCGTTTCTATATGGACGAGGTTTATCAGTATGTGACCCACAAGATAATTTTCCGTTGTGTATCAACTCCAATAGCATGGTTTGACCGCCACGTCATCGACGGCACGTTCAACTTCATGGCATGGAGTGCCAACGAGGCTGGAGAGACAATACGTCCTTGGCAGAACGGCGACGTTCGTCAGTATGCCGTTTGGTTCCTCACTGGCTCGGTAGCTTTGGCACTTATACTGTTGGCAATATAATTATTTATAAGTTGACAAGTAAACAAGTTGACAAGTAAACAAGTTGATAGTAGGACAAGAAGATTGGAGTACAAGTAATAACTTGTAAACTCATCAATTTGTAAACTCGTCAACAAAAATATAAAGAACAATGAGTATATTAAGTTTATTCGTATTGATTCCTGTAGTGATGTTGCTCGGCCTTTGGTTGTCGCGCAATCTCAATCAGGTGCGTGGAGTGATGGTGGCAGGTTCGTCATGCTTGCTTCTGCTCTCTATATGGCTTACGTTGGCTTTCATTCAGGCACGTAATGCAGGAAATACCGACGTGATGCTCTTCACCTATAGCACACCTTGGTTCCGTCCGTTGAACATTGCCTATTCGGTGGGTGTTGACGGCATCTCTGTTGTCATGCTTCTGCTTTCGAGCATCATAGTGTTCACCGGTACGTTTGCCTCATGGCAGCTCAAGCCACTGACCAAGGAGTATTTTCTTTGGTTCACACTGCTCTCCACCGGTGTTTA
>CALZDK010000097.1 GCA_945637645.1 uncultured Prevotella sp. | reverse complement strand
AAGAGAATCCGCCAGGACAAGAAAAAGGCGCTGCATAACAAGTATTATGCAAAGACGATGCGCAACGCTGTTCGCAAGTTGCGTGCTCTCACAGACAAGGAAGAGGCTGTGAAGTTGTATCCAAGTGTACAGAAGATGTTGGATAAGTTGTCAAAGACAAACATTATCCACAAGAACAAGGCTGCGAACATCAAGTCAAGCCTCGCTCTGCACATCAACAAGCTGGGATAAATCAGAACAACCGCAATACACAGTGCAGGTTGCATCATTACTATGGTGCAACCTGCTTTTGTTTTTTGTATTTTTTGTATTTTTCACTCCAAAAATTTCTCCATGTCAGATATTTATTGTAACTTTGCGCAATAATTTTGACTATCAAAGAAATGGCAGAAGACATAACCAAAGAAAGTAATTACTCTGCGAGTAACATTCAGGTGCTCGAGGGTCTTGAGGCCGTGCGCAAGCGTCCGGCAATGTATATTGGAGACATAAGCGAGAAAGGACTGCACCATCTCGTGAACGAGACTGTTGACAACTCCATCGACGAGGCAATGGCTGGCTATTGCACACACATCGAGGTGACAATAAACGAGGACGAGTCTATCACAGTGCAGGACAACGGACGTGGTATCCCGGTGGACGAGCACGAGAAACTGCACAAGTCGGCATTGGAGGTGGTAATGACAGTGCTCCATGCCGGAGGAAAATTCGACAAAGGATCGTACAAAGTCAGCGGCGGTTTGCATGGCGTGGGCGTAAGCTGCGTTAACGCGCTGTCAACAAAAATGCTCTCGCAGGTGTTCCGCGACGGAAAGATATACCAGCAGGAATATGAAAAGGGGAAACCGCTCTATCCTGTGAAGGTGGTGGGCGAAACAGAGCTACGCGGTACGCGACAGCAGTTCTGGCCAGACCCGACAGTGTTCACCACCACAACATACAAATACGACATCATTGCGAAGCGTATGCGTGAGTTGGCATACCTCAATGCCGGAATAACCATAACACTCACCGACATGCGCCCCGACGAGGAGGGAAAGACACGCCAGGAGGTGTTCCATGCCAAGGACGGACTGAAGGAGTTTGTGCGCTACGTTGACCGCCACCGCACCCACCTTTTCGACGACGTGATATACCTGAAGACAGAGAAGCAGGGAGTGCCCATTGAAGTGGCAGTGATGTACAACACCGACTACACGGAGAACATCCACTCCTACGTGAACAACATCAACACCATAGAAGGCGGCACGCACCTCGTGGGCTTCCGTATGGCGCTGACCCGCACACTGAAGAAATATGCCGACGCCGACCCGGTGATATCAAAGCAGATAGAGAAAGCGAAGATAGAGATTGCGGGAGAGGACTTCCGCGAGGGTCTTACGGCTGTGATATCAATAAAGGTTGCAGAACCGCAGTTTGAGGGTCAGACAAAGACAAAGCTTGGAAACTCCGAGGTGGCTGGAGCAGTGCAGCAGGCAGTGGGCGAGGCCCTTACATACTATCTTGAGGAGCACCCGAAAGAGGCAAAACAGATTTGCGACAAGGTGATTCTCGCCGCCACGGCACGTATAGCAGCCCGAAAGGCAAGGGAGAGCGTACAGCGCAAGAACCCGATGACAGGCGGCGGACTGCCTGGCAAACTTGCCGACTGCTCCAACAAAGACCCGAAGGCGTGCGAGATATTCCTCGTGGAGGGAGACTCCGCAGGAGGTTCGGCAAAGCAGGGACGCGACCGCTACACGCAGGCAATACTGCCTCTGAGAGGAAAAATCCTGAATGTGGAGAAAGTGATGTGGCACAAGGTGTTCGAGAGCGAGTCGGTGATGAACATCATACAGAGTATTGGCGTGCGCTTCGGCGTTGACGGCGAAGGAGACAAAGAGGCGAACATCGACAAGCTGCGCTACGACAAGATCATAATAATGACCGATGCCGACGTCGATGGTTCACACATCGACACGCTTATCATGACACTCTTCTACCGCTTCATGCCAAAGGTGATACAAGAGGGACATCTCTACATAGCCACTCCTCCACTCTATCTCTGCACCTACAAGAACAAGGCGAAGGAATACTGCTACACCGACCAGCAGCGCCAGGCGTTCCTCGACAAATGGGGCAACGGCGTTGACGACGGAAAGACAATACACACCCAGAGATACAAAGGTCTTGGTGAGATGAACCCGGAACAGCTGTGGGAGACCACCATGAACCCTGAGACCCGACTGCTGAAGCAGGTGACAATAGAAAACGCAGCTGAAGCCGACGAGATATTCTCTATGCTAATGGGCGACGACGTGGAGCCACGCCGCGAGTTTATTGAAAAGAACGCAACCTACGCTAACATTGACGCTTAATGAGTTAAGAATTAAGAATTAAGAGACATGAGTCAAAAATCAAGAATTACAAAAGTAAGTATTGACATCACACTTTTTCTTAATTCTTAATTCTTATTTTTTAGCATTTGATATTTAATAGCCTTTCCAAATAATAACTTCCAACAATATCACTATTATGTCCAGAATAGCCTTCCTCATACTATCTGTTATTTTTTTCATCTCAGCAACGGCACAGAACATGCCACTGAAACTGTGGTATGACAAACCTGCGGAGTTTTTCGAGGAGTCAATCCCCATCGGCAACGGAAAGATGGGAGCGCTCATCTATGGAGGAACAGACATTAACACAATACACCTCAACGACATAACGCTATGGACCGGAAAGCCCGTTGACCGCAACGAGGACGCAGGAGCATCTCGATGGATTCCAGAGATAAGGAAAGCCCTCTTCAACGAAGACTATGCCTTAGCCGACTCGCTGCAACTCCACGTGCAAGGGCACAACTCGCAGTTCTACCAGCCTCTGCTGACAATGGAGATAGAAGACGTGGAACTGACAAGGCCGAGAGGACGCGCACTGCCGAGCAAGCCTACAAGCTACTATCGTGAGCTTGACCTCAACAGGGCAATATGTAGCGACAGATACACCGTGGAGGGCGTGACATACGAGCGAGAGTATTTCGCGTCCAATCCCGACAAGGTAATAGCCATGCGCATGAAGGCAAGTAAGACGGGAGCGCTGAACTGCAGAATAACGTTGACAGGACAAACGCCGCATGCCGTCAAGGCTTCGGCAAACCAACTCACGGTGACAGGACACGCCACAGGCGACGAGATGCAGTCGATACATTTCTGCTCAATACTCACGGTGAAAACCGACAAGGGACAGGTGACTGCAAAAGACTCATCGATTACCATTCTCGGAGCAACCACGGCAACTCTCTTTTTCGTGAACGAGACAAGTTTCAACGGAAGCGACAAGCATCCCGTGAGGCAGGGAGCTGACTATCTCGCCAACGCAGCCGACGACGCATGGCATCTCGTGAACTTCTCCTACGAGCAACTCCGCGACCGCCATCTGGGCGACTATATGGAGATTTTCAGCCGTTTCAAGCTTCGCCTCGGCAATCCCACTCCCGACGAGACACGCACCACAGAACAACAACTGCGCGACTACACCGACAACAAGGGAGGCAACAACTATCTCGAAACACTTTACACCCAATATGGGCGCTACCTGCTAATCAGCAGCTCGCGCACACCCGGTGTGCCAGCAAACCTGCAAGGACTTTGGACACCACACCTTTGGTCGCCATGGCGAGGCAACTACACTGTGAACATCAACCTTGAGGAGAACTACTGGCCTGCCGAGGTTGCCAACCTCAGTGAGATGGCGGCTCCTCTCGACGGATTCATTCGCAGTCTCGCCGCTAACGGAGCACACACGGCAAAGAACTATTACGGAATAGACCGTGGATGGTGTTCAAGCCACAACAGCGACATCTGGGCAATGACAAACCCAGTGGGCGAGAAGAACGAGAAACCCGAATGGGCAAACTGGAACATGGGGGGAGCATGGCTCGTGAACGCACTCTGGGACCATTACCTCTATTCCATGGACTTGGATTACTTGAGAACAACAGCCTATCCACTGATGAAAGGAGCTGCGGAATTTTGTCTTGCATGGCTCATCGAAAATCCCAAGAAGCCGGGAGAACTTATTACCGCACCATCGACATCGCCAGAAAACGAATACAAGACCACGGAAGGCTACCACGGAATGACTTGCTATGGAGGAACTGCTGACCTCGCCATAATACGTGAGCTGTTTAAGAACACTATGACAGCTGCGAGGGCATTAGGTTGCGACAAGAATTTTCAGCAACAGATGTCAGAAGCCACGGAGAAGCTGCATCCATACACAATAGGAAGCCGCGGCAACCTGCAGGAGTGGTACTACGACTGGGAAGACTGGGACTGGCAACACCGCCACCAGTCGCATCTCATAGGACTCTATCCCGGAAGCCACATCACAGCACAACAGCCAGACCTTATGGCTGCCTGTCAGAAATCGTTGGAGATAAAGGGCGACTACACAACAGGCTGGAGCACAGGTTGGCGCATCAACCTCTGGGCAAGACTCGGCAAGCCAAAGGAGGCATACCACATATTCCAGAAACTTCTCACCTACGTCAGTCCTGACAACTATCAGGGTCCTGACCGCCGACGCTCAGGCGGCACATATCCTAACCTCTTCGACGCTCACCCGCCATTCCAGATCGACGGAAACTTTGGAGGCACGGCAGGTGTGTGCGAGATGCTACTACAGGGCGACGGCAACACCATAACACTGCTTCCCGCACTGCCGGAGGAATGGAACGAGGGACAGGTGAGCGGCATCTGCGCACGCGGAGGTCATGTTGTGGATATGACATGGAGCAACGGGAAAGTGACGGAGCTGATTGTCAAGTCGCGATGCAACGGCAAGATAACATTAGTGTTCAACGGAACGACAAAGACAATAAAGACTAAAGCAGGCACAAGTCAGAAGGTATTATGATTCGACTTCTCCTTATCGTATTTTTAACGGTAATGAACGTAACGACGGCAAGGTCGGCGGGATGGATTCGACAATGGGTCTGTGCCGACGATTCTTGCCGTGAGTCGCAATTGTGGTTCCTGCGCACCATTTGCCTTCCACACAAGCCTTCGGAGGCATTCATCAATGCCACGAGCAACGGGAGAATAACAATCTACGTAAACGGCTACAATACGACCACCGACGTGTTAGCACCATATCATAGCGGAGAGGAAACGCTCCACTGTGTCACTTGCAATGCACTGCCCTTCATTGCTAACGACACCTGCATTATTGCAGTGTGGTACTCACCATTCCTGAAAGGGCAAGACCAGAAGCAGCTCTCACTGACACTTTATGGGAAATACACCAACGGCGAGTCTTTCGCCTTCTCCACAGACAACAACTGGTCGTGGACATTAGCACCTGCCACGACACTCCATTCTCCATACGAGACAGAGTCGATAAACTCGCGGGCAATGATTGCAAACTGGAATATCGACGGGCTTCCAATGCCAAGGCTACTGCCTGTGAAAACTACAACGTCAACAGACTTTGTAAGCGAATATCGTCCGCAACATATCAGGAAAACCTACACCTGCCGCCTCGCTGACAGCAGTCCCACATCACTGACCTATCTCTCGCCCTTCGCCTTCCGAGGCTGGGCACGCGTGACACTCCGCGGCATGAAACCTGGCACGCAGATAACAGTGAATGGACTTTACTACACATGCAGCGGACAGATGGACGAACAGGCATGCCGCCGTTTCACCATCTCACCTTTTAAAACAACCACCATAAAAATCACTTCACCAAGTGGCATTAAGGAAAGTAACGTTATGAGCGTAGAGGCAATGGATATATGGTAGAAAATAAAAGTTTTTGGACTTTTATTTTGTATTGTGTTCGATTTGCACTACCTTTGGATAAGGTAGGCTGCGTTTCGGAAATAAAAATAAAAGTTTTTTTTGAACTTTTATTTTGTATTTCGCTCAACTTGCACTACCTTTGCACCGCGAAAAGGAAACAAAAGAAAAAAATATATGGAAAAAGTAATCCTCACAGGCGACCGCCCAACGGGTAAACTCCACTTGGGACACTATATTGGCTCTCTGCGCCGGAGAGTGGAATTGCAAAACGCGGGTGACTTCAGCAAGATGTTTGTCTTTATGGCTGACGTACAGGCACTGACCGACAACGCCGACAACCCTGAGAAAATCAGACAGAACATCATCGAGGTGGCTCTCGACTACCTCGCGGCAGGACTCGACCCCGAGAAGTGCATTCTCTTCATCCAAAGCCAAATACCGGAACTGGCTGAACTGACAACCTATCTGATGAACCTCATCACCGTTAGCCGCGTACAGCGCAACCCTACCGTAAAGACTGAGATAAAGATGCGCAACTTCGAGGCTAACATTCCACTCGGCTTCTTCTGCTATCCAGTGAGCCAGGCAGCCGACATCACTCTCTTCAAGGCAACCACAGTGCCCGCCGGAGAAGACCAGGAGCCAATGCTCGAAGTGACACGCGAACTCGTACGCCGCTTCAACCAAACCTATGCTCCAGTACTTGTTGAGCCAGAGATAATGCTGCCAGAGAACGCCACCGCACGCCGACTCCCTGGCACCGACGGAAAGGAAAAGATGAGCAAGAGCCTCGGCAACTGCATCTATCTCAGCGACTCTGCCAACGACGTGTGGAAAAAGGTGAAGAAAATGTCGAACGGCGAACCTCGAATGAGCATGGACGAGCCGGGACACCTCGAAGGAAATGCCGTGTTCACCTATCTTGAGGCATTTAGCACCGACGAGGACTTCGCCGCTTTCTGGCCCGAATACAAGAACCTGGAAGAGCTGAAGGAGCACTATGTTCATGGAGGCATCGGCGACGGCACATGCAAGAAGTTCCTCAACGAGGTGCTCAACAAGTTCCTTGAGCCAATGCGCCAACGTCGTCACGAGTTTGAGCAGGACATTCCCGAGATTTACAACATTCTGAAGAAAGGAACGGAAAAAGCCCGCGAGACTGCCGCACAGACAATGGACGAGGTGCGCAAGGCAATGCAAATAAACTATTTCGACGACATCGAACTCATCCGCAGCCAAGCAGCTAAATACAAGAAATAATTTTCAGTTGACAAATCAATTGAAACAAAAGAGTCGGGTCATCCATACGGACAGCCCGACTTTTTTCGCATTCTTTGCAGAGCGGGTCTGAGGGGCTGTAACACGTCTGTCGCGAGGCGTCGTTTGCTACCTCCCGAGGAAACAAACTTTCGCACCCCAAGGTTAACTTGTTAACTGTTAACTCGAAAAAATCCACACATACCAATCCTTCAATTTGAGAATCCCACGGACAGGTTCATCGACCCGAAAGAGTGAACCAAGGTATGTCCCTATGACACTCATTTTCCAATGCCTCTCCAAACCAAACTTTCCGAATGCAATAAGGAAGGGATCTCAGGGAAGATGAGAATGGAAATAAACAGATGGG
>CALZDK010000096.1 GCA_945637645.1 uncultured Prevotella sp. | reverse complement strand
GTTATGAGGTATCATTGAGGCACAAGGAGGCTGACATGATAGAGATAATATCCACCGACGAGGCAAAGACACTCGAAAAGTCATATTCGGGAAAAATGGGCGACATCGTGAGAAATGACGATGCCGACGACGAACCAATGACCGACAAGCAGCTGCACGACGTCGCAATAAGGAAACGACGCACCATAAACGTGGCTCTTGTGGGCAATCCGAATTGCGGAAAGACCTCGTTGTTCAATTTCGCCTCCGGGGCACACGAGCGCGTAGGCAACTATTCGGGAGTGACCGTCGATGCAAAGGAGGGACACGCCACTTTCGAGGGCTACGACTTCAATATTGTTGACCTCCCTGGAACATATTCCCTTTCGGCATACTCGCCTGAAGAACTCTACGTAAGACGGCAGATAATCGACAAGACGCCCGACGTGGTGCTCAACGTTCTGGACGCAAGCAATCTCGAGCGCAACCTCTACCTTACGACACAACTCGTTGACATGCACCTGAGAATGATTTGCGCACTGAACATGTACGACGAGTTTGAGGACCGTGGCGACCAACTCGACCACCGCAAGTTAGGACAACTCTTCGGTGTGCCTATGATTCCTACCGTGTTCAAGACAGGACAAGGGGTGGATTTGCTCTTCCACATCATAATAAACATGTATGAGGGAGTGGATTTCATCGACAAGGACGGAAACATAAATCCCGAAGTGGCAAAGGACATACAGGACTGGCACAGCCAATATGAGGGACACCACGGCAGCAACCACGGAGAGGACTTCGCCCACGGCGGGAAACCGAGAGACAGTGTGTTCCGACATATCCACCTCTACCACGGCAACGCCATAGAGCAAGGAATAGAGGCAATAAAGACCGAACTGAAGAACGACGAGCAGATTCGCCACAAATATTCCACCCGCTATCTCTCCATAAAACTGCTCGAGATGGACGGCGAGACGGAAAAGGTGGTGGAACAGCTGCCCAACGCAAAGCGAATATTGGAAATAAGAAACCACGAAGCGGCACGCATCAAGGAGGAGCTGAAAGAAGACTCCGAGACAGCCATTATGGACGCGAAGTATGGTCTTATTCACGGTGCGCTGCATGAGGCAGGCTATAAGAAGGGAGAGAAGCAGGACACTTACCAGGTGACACATATCATCGACGGTGTGATAACAAACCGATATGTGGGCTTCCCCATCTTCTTCGCCATTCTCTACCTGATGTTCCAAGTGACTTTCTCTATCGGACAATACCCCATGGACTGGATTGAGACCGGCATAGGACTACTTGGCGACCTCGTTAGCAACAGAATGGCCGACGGAATGTTGAAAGACATGATAGTCGATGGCATAATTGGCGGCGTGGGGTCGGTGATAGTCTTCCTGCCGCAGATTCTTATTCTCTATGCCTTCATTTCCTTTATGGAAGACTCCGGCTACATGTCGAGGGCGGCATTCATCATGGACCGTCTGATGCACAAGATGGGGTTGCACGGAAAGTCGTTCATTCCGCTGATAATGGGATTCGGATGCAACGTGCCTGCGGTGATGGCTACACGAACAATAGAGAGCCAGCGTTCACGCCTCATAACGATGCTCATCTTGCCTATGATGAGTTGTTCGGCACGCCTGCCCATCTACATCATGATGACGGGAACCTTCTTTGCCGTTGAATATCAAAGTTCCATCATGATTCTGCTCTACATCATCGGCATCGTGATGGCAATAGTGATGAGCCGAGTGTTCAGCCGCTGGCTGGTGCGCGGCGACGACACGCCTTTCGTGATGGAACTGCCGCCCTACCGCTTCCCTACCACAAAGGCAATAGCCCGACACACATGGGAAAAGGGAAAACACTATCTGCGCAAGATGGGAGGAATAATACTTGTGGCAAGCATTGTCATTTGGGCTTTAGGATATTTCCCGCACAACGAGGACCTGTCGCCACGCGAACAACAGGAACAGAGCTACATAGGAAAAATAGGCAAGGCAGTGGAGCCTCTGTTCAGGGCGCAAGGTTTCGACTGGAAACTCGACGTGGGACTGCTCTCAGGAATCGGGGCAAAGGAGATAGTGGCATCGTCGATGGGAGTGCTTTATGGCGACCAGACCGACGACCACGCCGAGGGAGCGACAAAATACGACAAGATGCGCAGTCACATGGAAGCCGACGGGCTGACACCACTGACAGCGTTCTGTTTTCTTCTCTTCACACTGCTCTATTTCCCCTGCCTCGCAACCATTGTTGCGATAAAGAACGAAAGCGGGTCGTGGCGTTGGGCCTTGTTTGCGGCAGTATATACAACGGGGTTGGCATGGATAGTGTCGGCGGCGGTTTATCAGATTGGAAGTTTATTTTAAAGCATGGAACATATTGAGATAAAGGGTGCGAGAGTGAACAACCTGAAAAATGTGTCGCTCAAGATTCCCCGAAACAAATTCATAGTGATAGCCGGAGTGAGTGGCTCCGGAAAGTCGTCGCTTGCTTTCGACACACTCTACGCCGAAGGCCAACGACGCTATGTAGAGAGCCTGTCCGCCTATGCGAGACAGTTTCTCGGAAGGATGAACAAACCCGAATGCGACTATATTAAGGGACTTCCGCCAGCCATCGCCATTGAGCAAAAGGTGACAAGCAGGAACCCACGTTCCACTGTGGGCACATCCACGGAAATATACGACTACCTTAGAATGCTCTTCGCCCGCATAGGACACACCTTCTCGCCTGTCAGCGGAACAGAGGTAAAGAAACACTCCACGGAAGACATTATCAGTTGCATAAAGCAATATTCTGAGGGCACAAAGTTTGTGGTGATGTCGCCGCTGCGCCTCGGCGAGGGACGAACAGTGGAACAGCAGCTGCGGGCAAACCTGTTGCAAGGCTACGCACGACTGTTCACTAAGGGTGAGTTCGTAAGAATAGAAGACTTCCTCGAGTCCGGAAAGCCGGCAGCAGCCAATTCCGACGATATTTTCATTGCCATAGACAGAATGTCGGTTGACTTGTCTAAAGACGGTCTGGCAAGGCTTGTTGACTCGGCTGAAACTGCATTCTACGAGGGCAAGGGAGAGTGTAGGATAATGTTCATGCCTTCAATGATAAGCTACGACTTCTCCACCCGATTCGAATGTGACGGAATGGAGTTTGAGGAACCCAACGACAACATGTTCTCGTTCAACTCGCCTGCTGGGGCGTGTCCGGAATGTCAAGGCTTTGGAAAAGTGATGGGAATAGACGAGCATCTTGTCATTCCCAACCCTTCGCTAAGCGTATATGAAGGTTGTGCCGTCTGCTGGAACGGCGAGAAGATGAAAATGTGGCGCGAAGAGTTCTGCAGAAGGGCAGCAGCGGACAACTTCCCCATTTTTGAGCCTTACTACAACCTCACCCAAGAGCAACGCGACTGGCTATGGCACGGATTGCCTTCCGAAAGGCACAAGTCGCCAGCCGACAAGGTGTGTATCGACTCGTTTTTCCTCATGGTGAAGGAAAACCTGTACAAGATCCAATACCGTGTGATGTTGAGCCGATACAGGGGAAAGACAACCTGTCCTCACTGTCACGGCACAAGGTTGAAACCAGAGGCAAACTATGTGAAAATCGGCGGAAGAAGCATCTCCGACATAGTGGAAATGCCCATAGTGAAACTACAGAAATGGTTTAGGGAACTGCAACTCAACGAACACGACGCCATGATAGGGAAACGTCTGCTCACCGAGATTAACAACCGGTTGCAATTCCTTATGGATGTGGGACTTGGCTATCTGACGTTAAACCGTTTGTCAAACACTCTCAGCGGTGGTGAGAGCCAACGAATAAACCTCACCACTTCTCTCGGAAGCAGCCTTGTGGGATCACTCTACATCCTCGACGAGCCAAGCATCGGATTGCATAGCCGCGACACCAACAAGCTCATTGCCGTGTTGAAAAAACTTCGCGACATAGGCAACACGGTGATTGTGGTGGAGCACGACGAGGACATAATACGAGAGGCTGACTATCTCATCGACGTAGGACCCGACGCAGGTCGCCTCGGAGGAGAAATAATATACGAAGGGGATATAAACTCACGCAAATCGCCCTCCGCCCCCAACTCCGGTTACACCATAAAATATCTTTCTGGCGAGTTGGCAATACCGCTGCCAATGGGACGAAGGCGCTGGAACAGGAAAATTGAGATTAAGGGAGCAAGAATGAACAACCTTAAAGGCGTGGATGTGGAGATTCCACTAAACGTGATGACCGTGGTGACGGGAGTTAGCGGTTCGGGAAAGTCGAGCCTTATAAAAGGCATACTCTACCCCGCACTGAAACGGCACATTGGCGAGGTTTGCGACGCACCGGGAGAATACAGTAGCATAGGTGGCGACATCGACGCGATAAAACACGTCGAATTTGTTGACCAAAATCCCATAGGAAAGAGCACGAGGTCTAATCCTGCCACCTATGTCAAGGCCTACGACGCCATCCGCGACCTGATGGCTGATCAGCCGCTGGCAAAGCAAATGGGATTTACGTCGCAGTTTTTCTCTTTCAACACCGAAGGCGGAAGATGTGAGGAATGTAAGGGCGCGGGAGAGATAACCGTGGAAATGCAGTTCATGGCAGACATCGTGCTGCCTTGCGAGGCTTGCCATGGCAAACGCTTCAAGCACGATGTCCTTGAAGTAAGGTTCCACGACCGCAACATAAGCGACATTCTCGACATGACAATAAGCGAGGCAATGGAGTTTTTCCAACTTCACGGTCAGCAGACAATAGCCAAGAGGCTGAAACCGCTAAACGACGTGGGACTTGGATATATTAAGCTCGGACAAAGTTCGTCAACCCTCTCCGGCGGCGAGAACCAACGTGTGAAATTGGCTTATTTCATCGGACAGGAGAAACAGGTTCCCACGATGTTCATCTTCGACGAGCCTACCACAGGTCTCCATTTCCACGACATAAACAAACTGTTGGAAGCCTTCAATGCCCTTATCCAGCGTGGTCACTCCATATTGATAATAGAGCACAACATGGACATCATAAAGTGTGCTGACTACATAATCGACATGGGTCCCGACGGCGGCGACGCTGGAGGAAACGTGGTGGCTAAGGGCACTCCTGAGGAAATAAGCGGCAACAAAGAAAGCATAACAGGCAAGTATTTGCGTGAGAAACTATACGGAAAAGACGTTGAATAGAAAAAAAAACTTAAATTTTCACGTCGGTATGAAAGTTTCCCATGCCTTCCTTCTTGATTGTTCCATTTTCTTTGTACCTTTGCACCCGCAAAAGCCGATATGGCTCAGTTGGTAGAGCAATTCATTCGTAATGAATAGGTCCCCGGTTCGAGCCCGGGTATCGGCTCAGAACAAATACAGCTGCTGATTCCAGTGGGGATTGGCAGCTTTTTCTTTTCCCCACCCCATTTTGCAAAGCCCATGTTCCATAAGCTCACAATAAAGCACAACGATGATTAAAAGTACGAAAATTCACCTCTCCCACAGAACAATGCGGAGAAATTTGTCGTATATTTGCAGCAAAACGTTATATAAGACTTATGGTTATGAAAGGATTGTATCTCGCCTGTGCACTAATGGTCACGTTCTCCCTAAAGGCAGAAGCCTGCACCGGCATCACACTGAGAACGACAAGTGGCTCACCTGTTCCTGCCCGAACGATAGAATGGGCAGGCAACGACCTGGAGAGCAAGTATTCAATCATCCCAAGAGGATTCAGACAACGTTCGTTTGTTCCTGGCGGCAAAAAAGACGGATTGTCATTCAAAGCCAAATACGGATATGTAGGGCTTGCCGTGGAACAAGAGGAGTTTGTGGTTGACGGACTTAACGAAGCCGGTCTTTCCGCTGCCCTATTCTATTTTCCGGGATATGGGAAATACGTGGACTACGACTCCACAAAAAGCGATGTCACCGTCAGCGACCTACAGCTCGTTTCGTGGATATTGAGCAACTTCAAGACCATCGACGAGGTGAAAAGCGCCATCGGCAAGATTCGCATCGTCACCATCGACCCAAGGGGCTCTACAGTCCACTGGAGAATAACGGAGGAAAGCGGAAGGCAAGTTGTCCTTGAGATTGTCAACAAGCAACCTACATTCCACGAAAACTCTCTTGGAGTGCTGACAAACTCCCCTACATTCGACTGGCACCTAACCAACCTCAACAACTACGTAAATCTCACCTCCGGACCTGTTCAAGACCGCAAGATTGGCGACCTTACGCTGAAGTCTTTTGGCGGAGGCAGCGGTTTGCACGGAATTCCAGGCGACATGACTCCACCTTCAAGGTTTGTCCGGGCTGCCATTTTCCAGGCTACGGCACCAAAGATGCCAACAGCCGAGAAAACTGTTGAACAGGCTTTCCACATTCTCAACAACTTCGACATACCTACGGGAATACAGTTTGCCGAAGGACAGCCTGTTCCGGATATTCCAAGCGCAACACAATGGACTGTTGTCACCGACATTGCCAACCGCCGCATATACTACCGTACAATGTACAATAGCAATATCCGGTGTATTGACCTCAAGGCAATAGACTTCCTCAGGGTGGAAAAGCAGTCGGCACCTCTCGACTACACCAAGCGGCAGCCTATAGAACATATCAGTGTGAGGTAGCCTCCCAATCCTCCCATTCTTTTAGGGCAGCCTTCCAGTCTGTCGCTCCCTCGCTCAGTGCCTGTTCCTCGCGTGCGGCTTCGTCTCTCGCCTTGTCGCGCGCCCTCTTTTCCTTCATTGCGGCTATCGTGGCGTCGTCAAGAATCTGTATGGCGCCACGTTTTATTGCCTCGTGAAGTTCTTCTTCGCCAAAAGCCTTGCCTTGAACGTTAAAATCTGAGATGTTGAACTCAAAATTAACGCGCAACTGATGTCTGATTTGCTTCTGTTGGAAGCGCGTTCCCGCATTTTTGCGGCGCAATAGCATGCCAATGATGTCTATCTCATGCTGTGAAAACTTGTTTCTTCCCATTTCATTTCTTCTTTTTTCGTTGCAAAATTAATAACAACATCCCATATTCCCATCTATTCCTCTACATAATCAACATTTTTTATGAAATATGTCCTCCACACACCTCTTTAGCCCTGCAAGGGCGACATAACAAAACACAGGGCTCACGCCCTGTGCTATTCTATGTCGCCCCTTCCGGACTAATTCAAACCAAAATTCAAACCAAAACTAAAACTAAAACCAAGTTCAAACCCAATTCAAACCGTTCAAACCCATCTCGAACCCAAATTCAAACCGTTCAAACCCAATTCAAACCCAATTCAAACCCCAATTAGAAATACACATTAGCTCCCATGCAGCTTGTAACGCCAAGAGTGGTAGCAATAGCCGTAGCTATCGACACGATGAGCTGAATAATCAGCTTCCAAGTGTTCTTTTTCGTTTCTGTACTCATAGACTTTAATTCTTTAATTTTTTAATTCTTTA
>CALZDK010000095.1 GCA_945637645.1 uncultured Prevotella sp. | reverse complement strand
GAATCTTGTATCCTAACCATTAGATGAATCCACCATGAGGTTTTCCGTAAAAAAAGGTCTCAATTATTATCTGAAATCCTCGTCGCATGTTGGTAGTGGATAGGGGAATCGAACCCCTATGCCAAGATTGAGAATCTTGTATCCTAACCATTAGATGAATCCACCATCTACCTTGAAAGGGCTGCGGAAGCTGGGGGATTCGAACCCCCGGTACGATAAACTCGCACGGCAGTTTAGCAAACTGCTGGTTTCAGCCACTCACCCAAACTTCCTTTGCCGGTGTTTACCGCAGCACTTTCTCTCAAATGCGGTGCAAAGGTACTAACTTTTTTTTAGACTGCCAAATCTTTTCCCTCTTTTTTTTCAAAAACCGCGAAAAAAGGCTTCTTGTCAGTTGTTTTTCACCGCTACAACCTTCTCAAGCGACTCGTCGAGGTAGTATGTGTCGCTACATTCCGCTTCTCCGAGCTTGTAGCTGACGCGCACAATGAAGAGCATTTTCCGTGCCGAAGGCTGTGCATATCGCATACCTTTCTTATAGCGTCCGCTTGTTTCCGCATTCGATCGCAACACTACAATCACCGAGTCCTTCACCTTGTTGGTGGAGTCGAGACGGCTGAAATTAGTTATCTTCATGTCTTTGGCATTGCTGAGGTTCTCTGCCATAAATTCCGCCACCGCGTTCTCGGCAGTGTGCTGCCGCCCGTTGCATGATACGAGCAGCAGCATTACACCTATTATTAAATATATATGCTTCATCATTTCACGGGCACTTCCTTCAATATTGCCAGAAGATGATCCCACACCATCTGTACAGTTGGTATGTGGATGCGCTCCTCAGGGGTGTGAACGTAGCGCAGTGTCGGTCCGAACGACACCATGTCGAGCTGTGGATAACGCTCCGAGAACAGACCGCACTCCAGGCCGGCGTGGATGCCGCGTACTATCGGCTCCTTACCGAAGAGACGCTTGTAGGTTGCCACCACGGTCTTGGTCAACTCGCTGTTGGGGTTCATCTTCCAGGCGGGGTAGCCGTCGTTTTGTTCCACTTCCGCGCCTGCCAACTCAAACAATGCCTTTATGGTGTTGCACTGGTTGTCGAGATTGCTCATCACGTTGCTTCGCTGCGATGCCACCACTTTTATCTTGTCGTCCTCCGTCACTATGCTTGCAATGTTGCTCGATGTCTCCACCATGTTGGCAAGAGCCTCGTCCTGGCAAATGGCAAACACTCCGTTGTCAACAGCCTGCAGCGCACGTACGAATCTGCCTGCCACATCCTCAGGCAACACAGTCTGTGAATCTGCGCTCTGCATCGATGCTACCATCCCGGTGTCGGTTACGTGGTATTCCTCTTCCACTTCACTGATGAACACATTCCAGTCAACTCGCACCGTTTCCTTCTCGCTTGCAGGAACGGCAATGACAAACTTTCCGTCGCGTGGTATGGCGTTGTGCATCTTGCCGGAGTTGAACTGTGCCACGCGCACGTCCATCTTCTGCATCTCGGCGTAGATGAATCGTGCGAGAATCTTTATTGCGTTGGCGCGTTTCTTGTCGATGTCGTCGCCAGAGTGTCCTCCCGTAAGTCCTTTTATCGATCCTTCGAGGAAGAAAAAGCCTGCAGGGGCGGCTTCGCGGCAGAAGTTGAACGTGGCGAAGGTGGAACGTCCGCCGGCGCAGCTCACGAAAATCTGTCCCTCGTCCTCGCTGTCAAGGTTAATAAGCATATCGCCCGTCATGAATCCTGCCTCCATACCGCTTGCACCTGTCAGCTGTGTCTCTTCGTCGCGAGTGAATACACACTCTATTGGTCCGTGCTCAATGTCGTTGCTGTCAAGTATCGCTAACTCTATGGCGCAGCCAATTCCGTCGTCAGCTCCTAATGTCGTGCCCTTGGCTGTAAGCCACTCGCCGTCGATGTATGTCTGTATGGCGTCGTTGTCGAAGTCGAACTCCACATCAACAAGTTTGTCGCACACCATGTCCATGTGGCTCTGGAGTATTACCGTTTTGCGGTTCTCATATCCAGGCGTTGCTGCCTTGCGTATTATTACGTTGCCTGTCTTGTCAACCTGTGTGTCAAGATTGTGGCTCTCGCCCCAGTTTCTGAGATACTCGATCATCTTCTCCTCACGCTTCGAAGGGCGTGGAATTTCGTTGATTCGTGCAAATTGCTCGAACACGCATGTAGGTTTTAAATCACTTTTAGTCATTATTTTGCTATTTTTTTATGATAGATGTCTGATTTTTGATTTATTTGTATTACCTTTGCGGCAAAATTGCGGCATTTCATACAAAATCGTTTGCAAAATTAATAAATATGTTTGAGATATTGGTATCTACCACGTTAATAATTGCTATAAGTATGGCTTTTTTATGCGTGAAACTTATTTTCCGTAAAAACGGACGATTCGCCTCGCAGCACATTCACGACAGCAAGGCGATGAGGCAACGTGGCATACACTGTGTCATGGATCAAGACCGTGAGGCACGTACCAAAGCGAAATGCGCAGTGAAAGAAAAGGCATAAACAAAAAACGACAACAATAATGACAAAGACACTTAGACGCGCTTCCTTGTGCATACATTCAGGCTATGAGCCGAAAAACGGCGAACCGATAGAGTTGCCCATAGTGCAGAGCACAACTTTCAAGTACGACAACAGCGACGAGATGGCTATGCTCTTCGACTTGAAGAAGGAAGGCTATTTTTACACAAGACTGCAAAATCCAACCAACGATGCCGTGGCACGAAAGATTGCCGCATTGGAAGGTGGAGTAGGGGCTGTGTTGACCTCGTCAGGACAGGCCGCCAATTTCTATGCCGTGTTCAACATCTGCGAGGCAGGCGACCATATCGTCACCTCAAACGAGATATATGGCGGAACGTTCAACCTCTTTGGCGTTACACTGAAGAAACTTGGAATCGAGTGTACGTTCGTTAGTCCAGAGGCATCCGACGAAGAGATTCAGGCTGCCTTCCGTCCCAACACAAAGGCTCTCTTCGGCGAGACAATCTCCAACCCTGGCTGTAAGGTGCTCGACATTGAGAAGTTCGCACGCATTGCCCACCGCAACGGTGTGCCGCTTATTGTTGACAACACCTTCGCCACACCAATTAACTGCCGCCCGTTTGAGTGGGGGTGTGATATCGTGACGCATTCCACCACAAAATATATGGACGGACACGCCACACAGGTGGGAGGTTGCGTGGTGGATAGCGGCAACTTTGACTGGCTTGCCCATGCCGACAAGTTCCCCGGACTGTGCACTCCCGACGAGTCGTATCACGGACTGACCTACGCAAAGGCATTCGGCAAACTCGGCTATACCACGAAACTCGTGGCACAGTTGATGCGCGACCTTGGATCTATACCGGCACCGCAAAACTCCTTCCTGCTCAACCTCGGACTTGAGACACTCGCCGTGCGTATGGAACGTCACTGCAGCAACGCACAGAAGGTGGCACAATTCCTCCACGACGACCCGCGCGTGGCGTGGATTGACTATCCTGGTCTTACCGACGACAAGTGCCATGACCTTGCTGAGAAGTATCTGCCCAACGGCAGTTGTGGCGTTATGGCCTTCGGCCTGAAAGGCGACCGTGAAACAGCAATAAAGTTCATGGATTCGCTTAAGATGATAAACATAGTCACACACGTTGCCGACCTGCGCACCTGTGTGCTTCATCCCGCAAGCCACACCCATCGCCAGCTATCCGAAGAACAACTTCGTGAGGCAGGCGTGGCGCCCGACCTCATCCGACTCTCTGTTGGCATAGAGGACGTTGATGACATCATCGACGACCTGAAACAGGCTATGGAGAAGGTGTGAAAAATATAGATTCATAGTTAAGAAATAAAGATTAAAAAATTAAAGATAATAACAAATGAACAAGAAGAACATTTCCCGCACACTGGGCATCGCTGCCATTTCGGCTCTCGTGTTCACGTCGTGCAACAACTCGGCTCCAAAGATGGACGAGAAGCAGGAGACAGCAACTGCTGCCTCAACCACCGACATGAAGATAGCATTCGTAGAGGTTGACTCTATCATGTCGCAGTACAAATACTGCAAGGAGTACTCTCTCGTGCTGCAGAAGAAGAGCAACAACGCGCGCAACACCCTCGCCGCAAAGGGCAAGCAGTTGCAGACCGCTGCAGCCAACTTCCAGCAGAAACTGCAGAACAATGGTTTCGCAAGCCGTGAGCAGGCTGCCAGCGTACAGGCTGCCATTCAGCGTCAGGACCAAGACCTTCAGGAACTGCAGAACCGCCTCGGCTCTGAACTCGATGCAGAGACTGCGAAGTTTAACAAGTCGCTCCGCGACTCCATCCAGAACTTCCTCAAGGACTACAACAAGACAAAGAAGTACGACCTCATCATCTCCAAGGCTGGCGACAACATCCTCTATGCCGACAAGAAGCACGACATAACCCAGGATGTCATAAACGGTTTGAACAAGAGATACAAGTCAACCCTCAAGGAGGCTGACAAGAAATAACATCCTTATCCCAATACATTTAAAAAGGTCTGCCAGATATTATTGGCAGACCTTTTTTTTAATCCAATTCTACAACCGTTATTCCAGCCCCGCCAAACTGTACATGCTCGTCGCGGAACGAGCTTACGTTTGGCACGGTGGATAGATACTGGCGGATGGCTTGGCGAAGTGCTCCAGTGCCTGTGCCGTGGAGGATGCGCACGCGGCTCATGCTCACGAGTATGGCATCGTCAATGAAATACATCACGGCGTTTATAGCTTCCTCGGCACGCATTCCACGCACGTCAATGTCCTGTTTGAAATTCAGTTTTCGCGAGTCTATCGCGTTTCGTGTCTGCTGGCTCACAGCGTAGCCAAGCTGTTCCTTGCGGTCGTAGGTTTTGTTTGCTACTTGTATCGCCTTTGCGTGTTCGAGGCGTTCAAGTCGCATTTTCGTGCGCATGTCTCCGAATATCACCGTTGCCATCTTTCCGTCTATAGACTCAATCTTTCCAACCGTCGAAAGACCCTTTATGCGCACCGTGTCCCCACGTTCCAGCTCCTGTTCTGTTGTCTTTCCGGCAGTAGCCGATGACGTCCCGGTAGCCGTAGAGGTTGCAGCTGTAGTCCCCGCTTTCTTCTGCTTTTCCTCCCTGCGCTTCTGTTTTCGTTCGCGTCGCTCCTGTATTTGCTTCATCTTCTTTGCTATAAGCTCGTCGGTGTCGGTCTTTCCGCTCACTTCAGCCATGCT
Organism: uncultured Prevotella sp.; assembly: GCA_945637645.1. GTDB lineage: Bacteria > Bacteroidota > Bacteroidia > Bacteroidales > Bacteroidaceae > Prevotella. Next base: position 2,349 of record CALZDK010000095.1, on the reverse strand, counting down.
TTCCTCGAAGGCTTTCAGTTCCTCGCGAATACGTTTCGTGGCTTCCTTCTCTGCCTGTTGCTCGCGTATCTCGCGTATGGCGTTTTCTATTCGTTTGTTTCCCTCGCGGAAAATCTCCTCCGCCTGTTCCTTCGCCTTTCGGATTATATCCTTCCGGCTGCGTTCTAGTTCCTGCAGCTCGCGCTCGTAGGAGGCAATTTTCTGTTCCAGTGTCTTCTCGTGCTGGTGTACTGTCTGTCGCTTGCCTTCCCAGTAGCGTTTGTCGCGCACAATGTCTTGAAGATATTTGTCGCTTTGTATGTAGTCGCTTCCTACGATCTCCGACGCGTCGGCAATCACCTCCTCTGGTATTCCCGTCTTTCGCGCTATCTCTATGGCGAACGACGATCCTGGCTGCCCTATTGCCAACTGGAACAGTGGGCGCATCTGGTGGCGGTCGTAGAGCATAGCTCCGTTCACCACGCCCTCGTGGCTGTCGGCAAAGTGCTTGAGGTTTTGGTAGTGGGTGGTTATCACTCCGTAGGCTTTCTTCTTGCAAAACTGTTTCAGCACACTCTCGGCAATGGCACCTCCTATGTTTGGCTCCGTGCCGCCTCCAAACTCGTCGATGAGCAGTAGTGTTGCGCCGTTGGCCTGCCGCATCATGTTCTTCATGTTCATCAGGTGGCTGGAGTAGGTGCTTAGGTCGTCGGCAATGCTCTGCTCGTCGCCAATGTCAATCATTATGTTGCGGAACACTCCGGTCTTGGATCGCTCGCTCACTGGTATAGACAGTCCGCATTGCAGCATGTATTGCATCAGTCCCACGGTCTTCAGACAGACAGATTTACCTCCTGCGTTTGGACCTGATATAATTAGTATCCGCTTCTGGCTCGTAAGAGTTATTTCTAACGGTACTATGGGCTTGTCCTGCTTTGCCAACGATCGTTCGAGAAGCGGGTGGCGAGCCTCAATCCAGTCTATCAGCGGATTTCCCGCCACCTTGGGCTCTATAGCCCTCATTGCCTTCGCCGCCTCAGCCCTCGCGTGTACATAGTCTATGTTGGCAAGGAAGGTGTATGAGTCGAGAATGTCCTTTACGTGTGGGCGTATCACAGCGGATATGTTGGTCAGTATGCGAACTATTTCGCGCCTCTCCTCGGCTTCGAGTTCCCTTACCCTGTTGTTTGCTTCCACCACTTCCTGGGGTTCCACGAAAACAGTCTTTCCCGTTGCCGACTCGTCGTGTACTATTCCCTTTATCTTCTTTTTCAGCGCGGGAACAACAGGTATCACGAGTCGTCCGTCGCGCATGGTCGGTGCCACGTCTTTCTCCACCAGTCCCTCGCTCTGTGCCGCCCTCAGTATGCTGTTCAGGGTGCGTGATATGCTGCCTTCGGTGCGTGCCAGTTCCTGCCTAATGTTGAAGAGGTTGTCAGAGGCGTTGTCCTTTATCTTGCCGAACTTGTCGAGTATGCGGTCTATCTGCTTGATAATGTCGGGGAAGGTCATCACGTCTTGCGTCATACGTGCAAGGGCAGGGTAGGGGTAGCGTGGCTCCTCGTCAGCCTCGCCCTCAGACCTTCTGAGAAACCTCACCATGCGGTCTATAGTCTCCATTGACCGTCGGAGGTCAAACAACTCGTCCTCCTCCATGTGAGTTCCCTCAAGGCGTATTCTCGCCAACGATTCTCTCACGTCGAAGAAGAAACTCATGGGGAAGTCGTCGTGTTCCTCCATCAGTCTCCTGAACTCGCGCGTCTGTGCGAGCCATTCGTTTATCTCGTTTGCATCAGCCGATGCCTGTGCCTTATCAACGAGTTCCTTGCCCAGTGTAGAGAGACAGTAAGCTCTCAGTATGGAGCGCACCTCGTCGAAACCTATTTTGCTTTCAAAATTCTTTGGGTAAATCATAGTGCAAAATTACACATAATGCTTGAAATGGCAAAGAAAAAGGGACAAAAACGGCTCTCCGGTCATAAAAAGAGCCGAAAAAGGGGGCAAAGATGAAAAAAATGGTTGAAAAATTTGGTGGAAAGAAAAAAAGTTATTACCTTTGCACCCGCAATTGAGACACTTGCAGGAAACAATTCCTTGCACTCTCAAAGGAGAGATGGTAGAGTGGTCGATTACAACGGTCTTGAAAACCGTCGTGCTGAGAGGCACCGGGGGTTCGAATCCCTCTCTCTCCGCTCCATAGTCTTATTAATTTTAAAGAGCTGGGTCACAAAGCGTTGTGGACAGCTCTTTTTTAATGCGTTGATAATAAGGTAGTTATTTTGCTTTTTGTGTTTATATTCCTCTTCAATTCGGTGTTTTTTTACTATTAAGGGATTGGGATCTCTGTTAATTATCGTTGCATTTTCGAGG
>CALZDK010000094.1 GCA_945637645.1 uncultured Prevotella sp. | reverse complement strand
TTCTTTTTCTTCTCCTGTTCCTTCAGCCATTTCTCGTTTTCCTTTTCCTCCTGTTTCATTCGTTTCTCATACGACATCTTTGGTATCATCTCCAATGTGTCGGTCTGCATCACGAGTGTTCCCGTGGAGTCGGTTATCAGATAGCGCGCCTCCAAGGTCAGCGAGTCGGTGTTTATCAGTGTCGTGTCCTTTATCCAATAGGTTATGGTGTCGTTCTTGAGGTTTGAGTCCACCACGAATGCACTGTCGGAGTTGAAGTTCAGTCCTCTCAACTGTGGCAGTGAGTCGTTGCCATAGCTGAAATAGAAGTTCAGCTTGTTGGGCTCTGCCCTCTCCGACTTAACCAAATAGCGGTCTGTCTGAAGAGCGGTGAAAGCTCTGAGCACTATGTCGTCGGGATAGAAATGCGTGTAGGGAGTTCTTATTATAGAGTCTATGCGCAGCGTGTCTCGCCACACGGTGTCCTGCCTTATGTCTGGTTTGGCATAAGGGTTGAAGGTTTCGTGGCTGAACGCCAACATCTCGCTCTTCTGGCTGTAGATATAGTTTCCGTCGGCATCCTGAAGTGCATACACCCTGTAAGTTCCCGGCGCAATGCCTCTTATCACGAAACGTCCACGGCTGTCGGTTCTCGACACCCTTATGAACGGTTTTCTTGCAAACACCGTGTCGGAGAGGTCGTCGTAGAGTCCCACGAGTATTCCCTTTATGGGCTCAAGGTTTGTTGCGTCGAGCACATTTCCCGACACCTCGAAGGTGTCAATTCTCTCACCCGTGGAAAAACTGTATGTGTAGTTTCCCATAGGGTTGCCCTCGTTGTTGTCGGATATGGCGTCGGAAAAGTCTATGGTGTAGGTTGTGTTGTCCATCAGAGAGTCCTTCAGTTCCACCACAATTTTCTTTCCCGATGCTTTTATGTCGGCAGGTTCTATCTGTGGAGGCGAGATGACAACCTTGCTTGTGGCGTCCTCCAGTTTTATAAACTCGTCGAATGTTATGGTCACCTTCTTCGACTTCACTCCCGTTCCCTTGTCAGCAGGGTCGGTGTGTACGACCCTTGGAGGAGTGTCGTCATACCAGCCCCCGTCGGGTTGTCCCATTCTTGCACACGAGACAATCATTGCCAACAGCAGGCAAACCAATATCCATCTATTGTCGTTCTTCACCGTTCAAAAAAACATAGTTAACAATTCATCTTCAGCAGTTGGTCTATTATCTCCCTGCTGTTACTCAGTCGTGGCACTTTGTGCTGTCCGCCCAACTTGCCCTTCATCTTAAGCCAGTCGTTGAAAAGGTCGTGTCGTGCCACCACAATCTCAAGGTGCTGCAAAGTGATGTCCTTGTAGCGCTTTGCCTCATAGTCGCTGTTCAGCTCCTGCATCCGTTTGTCAAACAGTGTTGCAAACTGTTCCAGATTCTCCGGCTCCTTCGAGAACTCTATCACCCACTGGTGGCGACACTTTCCCTTAGCGTCCATAAACACCGGTGCGGCGGTGTATTCCAGCACCTGCGCCCCTGTCTGCTGGCAAGCGTAGGCAAGTCCCTTCTCGGCGTTATCCACTATCAGTTCCTCACCGAAGGCATTGATGAAATGCTTGGTGCGTCCCGTTATCACAAACTTGTAGGGATTGACAGAAGTGAATTTCACGGTGTCTCCAATGATGTAGCGCCACAAGCCGCACGATGTTGAGATGAGCATTGCGTAGTTGCGTCCTGTCTCCACTCCCCAAAGCGGCACCACCGTCGGGTTCTCCGTGCCGAACTCGTCCATTGGAATAAATTCGTAGAACACATCGTAGTCGAGCATCAGCAGCATCGACTTGTCGTTGGGGTCGTCCTGAAGTCCGAAGAAGCCCTCGCTGGCGTTGTATGTCTCCATATAGCGCATGTCGGGTTTGGTGATGAGCTGCTCGTATTGTTTCCTGTAAGGAGTGAATGCCACTCCACCGTGGAAGAACACCTCTATGTTCTGCCACACCTCTTCAAGGTGTTCCTTGCCCGAAAGTTCCATCACGCGGCTCAGCACCGAGAGCATCCACGAAGGCACTCCGCTGAGGTTTGTCACGTTCTTGTTCAGTGTCTCTTGTGCTATTCGGTCGCGCTTCACCTCAAAGTCGGAGAGCAGTGCCGTCTGTTTCTTCGGCACTCTAACGAGGTTTGCCAGCGGATTGATGTTCTCAATGAGTATGGCGCTGAGGTCGCCCACCAGACTGCCCTGCAGGTTGTAGTTAGGCGAGTGGCTGCCACCGAGTATCAGTGCCTTTCCGTCGAAAAGCTTGCTCTTGCTGTAGTTTCTGAGGTAGAGTGCCACGGCGTCGGTGCCTCCGCTGTAGTGTATGTTCTGCAGTCCGTCCTTGCTCACGGGAATAAACTTGCTCTTGTCGTTTGTCGTACCCGACGACTTGGCATACCACTTCACCTTTCCCGGCCATAGTATGTCCCTCTCGCCGTGCCTCATCCTGTCTATGTCGCCTTTCAGTTCCTCATAGGTGTTTACGGGCACGTTTTTGGCGAAGTCCTCATATCCTTTTATTCCCTTGAATACATGATTCCTTCCGTATTCGGTGTCAGAAGCCCTCTCGACGAGGCTTTTCAACACCTCGTGCTGAAGAGCCTCGCCTTCGGTATAGTGCCTTTCAAGTTCCACTTGCCGAGGCACGAATATTTTTCTTATAAATTGAGTTAAGCTCATATCCTTGCACTTTGAATGTGCAAAATTAAGCCTTTCTTTTGTAAAACGTGAATAATTTACATTATTTAAGTGTATTACCCACTCTCTTAACCTGATTAATGCGGGTTAATCCATCTTTAACGACTGACCGACAAAAGTAAACGGCTTTGACTCACTGTTCTCCGGGGCTTTCTGCTGCGGCTGCGCAACATTCTCCTGTTCCTCTGTCTTGCCTGCGCTCAACCTGTCGGCGGCTATCTCTTCCTGTGTGTGGTTTGCCAGGTATCGCTGGTAGGCATCCTCCACCTCTTTCTTCTTGTCGCTGGTCATTTTCTCGCGCATCTGGTTTGCCTCGTCCACCAGTTCGTCTATTTTCTCCTTCGCCTCGTCGAGGTCCTTCGGGTCGCTGTTTATCAGCTCCTTGGTAATCATCGCGAGATATTTCGCCTTCATGGCGTCGAACTTCAGCTTGCACTCGGTGTCGAGTCCGTCTATGGCGGTGTTGATTACGTCGCGGCGGTCGTCGTTCACTTCCGGCATTGTCAGTCGGAGATATTTCGACTCTATGCTGTCGTCGTCGTCCGGTGTGCCCGTATATTTCTCCAACGACTGCTTGAACTCAGGATGAATCTTCATCATGCCTCTTGCCAGCATTGCCAGATTGGCTGGGTCCTTTGGGTAGAGGTCGAGTTTGTCCTCGTTCTCAGGTTCCTCGTGAATACCCACTTCAGCAAGGTCCTCAATTCTGTAGGTCCTTCCGTTCTCGTCTTCCTCAAAGCCGAGAATCGACGACGGGTCAGCCTTTACACACAGTTGGCAGTAGCCATACGACATCATTGAGAAATAGCCCAAGAGCCTGCCATGCAGGTCACTCAGCATCAGTATTATTGATTTCTTCATCTTCTTAACTCCTTGACTCCTTAACTCCTTACTTACACGTTGCATTACATACGTTTCCCGGCATCGACACCGATATTTGTCCGCCCCAGTTGCAAATACACTTACAGTTGTCTATCAGTGCGGGTGAATTGCTTATCATTGGTTTTCCGCCTGGAGTCCACGGAGCGGCAATCACCGGGATGCAAGGCATTGGCGTAAGCACACCTGCCGCCGCTGCCGTGGCAGATGCCACTGTAGGATTAGCCATGCTTTGGCACATTCCAAAAGGCATTATGTTCACCATTGGTTTGTTGTCCAAAATATTACCTGTCGGTTTGTTCTGCACCTTTGGCCGCATGGGGTCAACCACCATAAACGAGCTTGGTGCCATTCCGAACGAGCACTGCAACAATGCTCCTGCACATACAAATTTGCCCATAACGATATATTATTATTATTCATTTTTCTCTTTCTTCGCCTCTTCCTCCTGAAGCTTTGCCGCTGGCTTTCCTGCCTGTGCGGCAGATGGAGCGCCCATGCCGTCGGAGATGTTAGGCGACTTGAACGACTTGCCTGCCTGCAGGATGTCGAACTTGCCCGATGGGGCGGAAGTCTCGCCCTTTATGTCCGCCTTGCCGTTTATAATGGTGTCGCCGTTCAGTTCGTTCTTGCCCGATCCTACCGTGAGGTTGCCTCCGTCGAGAGTCACCACAGCCTTTGCCTCGCCTTGCTGCATCTCGGCTGTTGTTGTAGCCATCACGCCCACTTTGTCCGACGCCACCTGCACCAGCTTGCTCTTTGTGTTCTTGTCGCTGCTTCCCACAAACATGTTCTCCGCCAGCAGCACCATCTGGCTTGTCGTCGCAAGCTCCTTGTCGGTGCGTTTCTCCTTGTCCACGTTCATGGCAGCCACCTTTATGTCCTTTGCGTTGAGCGAGATGTTGCCAGTCGATTTGCCCTCGGTGTCCGTTGCCTCGGCACTGATGTTTTCCGCCCTGAAGCTGAACTTGCTGTCCTTTGTCAGAGCCTTCTCCTCTATCTTGTTGTCTTTCAGCTCGCTGTCTATCGCCTTCACGCTGAGCGTCTTCGACACTATCGTCACGTCGCCCACGGAAGTGATGTCAGCCTTCTCGCGTTTCTCGTCATACTTGTAGTTCTCCGTAGAGATGCCCACTTTCTGCGTGTTTATGTTCAGGTCGCTGTCCTTGATTAGCGCACCGTCCTTGTCGTGTGCCACAATGTTGATGTGTGGCGACTGCACGTAGAGGCCTGCGCCTTGGTTCTCGCGTATGTTTCCGTCGCCGTCTATCGCCTCAAGGCTCATGCTCTCCGACCTTATCGAAACGTAGGCTTCGGTGGATTTGTCGGTGTAGTTCGACTTGTCTCCCTTCAGTTGATCCTTCATTGCCTTCAGGGCCTCCTTTCGGCGTTCTGTCTCAGCCAGTCGCGATATTATTCCTATGTGCTCGTTCACGGCAGACAGGAGCGTCGCCTCAAGCACCACATACTCGTTGTGCAACTCCGAGATGTCGGGTTGGCTTGCACGCAGGTGAATCTCGGTGTCGTTGAGGTCTTCCTGCTGCTCCAGCAGTTTTGTGATGTCCTTTATTGCGCTCTCCACCGATTTCTTCGTGCTGCTCATCTGGCTTTTCAGGTCGTTAGCCATATTGTCCAGATCCTTCATCTGTCCTTCTATTGCCGATGTCTTTATCTCGTTCGACGGAGTGGCGTGTATGTCGAGCGACGTGTCGGAGTGGAGCCTTATGCCGTTGGTTGTTCCGGCATTGCTTACAAACGTTCCCTCCTCGTTGGCTGCCTGCAGCGCAATGCCCTTTGCCTGGCACACTATCTCCGACCTTCCGCATACCACGTTTTCCAGTCCATCCACTCCTGGGTCAACGGCAATGCTCCTGATGCTCGCCGCCCGCTGCGTTATGCTTCCTCCTGCCGATGAATCGCCCACTCCTTCTATTGCCACATTGTTTGCCCTTATGGTCACGCTTGATCCGCCGCCACCCGCAATAAGGTTGCCGTGCTGGTCAACGTTTCCCAATATGATGTTCGGCGCCGAGACAATCACCGTGCCGTCGTGGCGCACGTAGTTCACGTTCTTCACCGTGTCGTAAAGTTCGTTTCTCAGTCGCAGCACCTCACGTTTCTGCTCCCGCATTTCCTCAAGGTCTTTCTTCACGCTGCTTTCAAAACTGCTGAGCGCGTCTTTCAGTTCGTCGAGTATGTTTGCCATAGTGCATGTACTTTTTTTAGTTTGAGAAATGGTGTGATAAGTTTCTCGAGAGTCCGATGTGAGTCATGTTTGTCACGAGCACCTTGAATCTCAGTTTCATCTGCTCTCCGTGCTCCTCAGCCTTGTCGCGGTCGAAGCTCTCGCCGATGTCTGTCAGGTAGCCTTCCACTATCATGCCTCCCTCGTAGTCGTCGAGTATTCCCGTTTCGTCGTATCGGGCGTTGAACACCAGCGAGAACGCCGTGCTGTAGTTTTGGCTCAGCCTCTCGTAGTAGGTTCTCATGTTGTCTCTCGACCCTATTCTCACGTCGATGGTCAGTATGCCTCCCGAACTGTTGCCGTAAGCCACTCCGTGGGCGTTGCGCGGTCGCTCCAGCGCATAGCTGTATTGCTGCACCACGATGCTGTCTGTGCGCCTCAGCACCAGTTGTTCCAGCACGTTGTCGGCAAAGAGAGCCACCTTTATGTTGTTAGAGTAGTTTCCCATATTCTCACTCTTTTTTTGTTATTGGTTAAACCTTTTTCCAAACTCCGTGTCGTTCACCGCGAAGTTTGCCATACCTATTTTCAGTGTCAGTGTTCGCAGGCTGTTCACGCCAATGTCGTAGTTTTCCTCTAAGGCGAAGCACTGTGCATCGTCGAAGGCTATGGTGTGTTTGTCTTCGTTGTCGCCCGATGTGCCAAGTTCCATCAGTTCAAACACTATGCGTCCTGTTCGGTATTCGTTGCTGAAATACCATTCGTGGAGTTCCAGGTCTTCTTTTCCCGGAGCTATCACTGTCACCTCCACACTGTCGCACCTTGGCAGCGAGTCGGGGTGGTATGAATTGTGGCTTCGTGCAATGCGTGTGTGGTATCTTACCACGAGGTATTCCTTGTTGTAAATCCCCGTCACGTTGTCGCCAAATTGTAGATGAGCTATGATATTCATCGGCTATATCTTTTTAATTCTTTTTCAATTATTTCCAAAGGGAATCCTAAATGATTCAATTTCCCCCATTTTGATTATCTTGTGCGTTTTGTTGCGGATTTTGTGGCGGAACATATCCTAATGCGGCTTGAATAGCTGCTATATCTGGGCTCGGATATGTTACCCATGATTTAGACAAATCATCTAACAACATAGTATTGGCAGGATTGTTTGAAACCAATATCTGTCCTTTCTGCGCTGTTCCCCAAATAGACCGCGGTCCTGCAATTCCATGATAGTTGAACAGTTTTCCATAATTGCCATTTAACAGGGCATCAATGCCTAATCCGAATTGGGAGAAGTTTGTCATACCCAAAGTCAAGATGTCCACCATGGCTCCAAAAGGATTTGGTTTTGCCTTTTTTGGGGCAAACATTAAGTGACTTACATACTCATCCCATTCCCCGTTTTGGGGATTTTCGGTGTTATAATTAATTGTTTGAATTTGAGGTATACCATTATTATCTACTTGTCTATTTGAGACAAACTTTCCCTTAAAGCCAGACACTATTAAGTTATATAACAACTTCTTTTTAGATTTTGCTTTTATCGGTTGATATACAGCAGAATCATCAATAATGCGTAAGATTTCACAGTTGTTGTCTTCATATTTTAAATCAAACATTGTTTTCTCGTCCCATAGAGAATCCAAGAAACCAGTACTTATGCTCTCGTTAGCATCATTTTTTGACTTTATTATTTTCTTTATAAATTTTACATATGTATTTTTTGCATTGAGTATGTGCTTATATGTATCTTTCGCTTCATTGAAGTCTTTTATACTTTGATTGTGTCTTGTTATTTGATCATTAAGAAGGTTGTAATTATGTTCACCAATAAAAGGAGAAGCTTTATCCCATTCTAATAATTTCTCA
>CALZDK010000093.1 GCA_945637645.1 uncultured Prevotella sp. | reverse complement strand
CTTGCGCTAAGCATTCAACATAATTAATGGTATATAGGAATCCGTGAAATCGACTTGTCGTTTAGCCCAAATCGACTTGTCGTTCAGCCCAAATCGACTTGTCGTTTATTTCAACGCAACGTTACGTTTGCAGAAACCTAACGTTATGTTTGCTGTAACGTAACGTTACGTTACTAAGAATACGACGTTGCACAACTTACTCCAAGCCTGTTGAGACACTTGTTCCAAAGGGTATGAACACACTTGTACCAACGACAATGGTCACGACTGTACCATAACTATGATACGGTCGTGACCATTGTCTATTCAGTTGGTCTTACCACTTGTCTTTTGTCTGTATGTCGTCAGCCCAACGGTGGTCCTTCGGGAACGCCTGACCTCCCCATGCCTTCACTTGCGTCCAAGGCTCGGCAGGACAAGTCCAGAAGTCGTGGTCGGCAGGAAGACCGAGAGGCATAAACGCCAGCGAGGTCATATAGAGCGAACCGTTGTTGGTGTACCAGTCGGCGGTCTCTGGCTGAGATCCGCAGAAGCCGATGGTCAGATAGCCACCCTCGTTGTAGTTCTGCTGAATGTCGAACATTCTGTGCATCACCTTTGTCAAGGCTGCTCTCACTTGTCCGTTGCTAAGGTCCTTTGGCAACTTCTGATACCATGCCATCAGAGCCAACGGCTGCATGGCGGCAAGGCGGTATGGCGTTGATCGTCCGATGACAGGGAAAGTGCCTTCGGGCGAGATGAAACGCTCCAGGATGATCGAGAACTTCTGTGCCCGCTTCAAGGCACGGTCGTGGTATTTTTTGTAGTCAAGGCGTGTGTTTGCCTTGGCATCCACCATAGCCTGCAGTGTCTCAAGATACATGGCATGGAACACGTAGCTTGTGTAGTAGTCGAAGGCGAACACCGGTCCGTCGGCATACCATCCGTCGCCTATATACCATTCCTCCACCTTGCGGCAGGCTGTGTTCACGCGAAACTCGTCGTACTGTGCCCCTGCCTTTGCCAAAAAACTCTCGATTGTTGAAGAGAAGAGGAACCAGTTGGTATAAGGAGGATCGATGGAACGGAGTTTTTGGAATTCCTTAATGTAGCGTTGCTTTGTCACCTCGTCGAGTGGCACCCACAGTTGGTCGTAGGCACGAAGGAAGCTCTCGGCAATGTAGGCGGCATCTACAAGGTTCTGTCCTGCCACTCCCCAGCAGAGGTAGTCGCCCGACTGCGGGTCAACACTGTTCTTATAGCTTGCCAAAGCCCACTCGCGCAGCTGTCTGCGCTGTTGTCCCTCGGCAGTGTCGTCGTCGGGCAGTGTGAGCCAAGGTGCAATGCCTGCCATAAGTCGTCCGAAGGTCTCCATATACACCACTCTCTTGTCGCGAGAGTCGAACGAAGGGCTAAATTCCGTCTGCATGATCTTCTGCAGTTCGCCCTTTGCCATGTTTTCGAGCACAGGCTGCGCCATTTTATATGCCTGTCGGCACCAGTACTGTCGGTCGGTCTCAACCGCCTTTTTCGCTTTCTTTGCTCCGAGAGCCGGAGCGAGCAGCACGAGCAGAGCTGCCACAATTGTTGTCAGTCTTTTCATAGTTATATTATAATAATGTGCAAAGATACCCCATTTCCGGATAATAACCAAGAAAACAGAGAAAAAAGAAAATCCCCATCCTGTTCTTTTATGGACCAGATGGGGACTTTATAGTGAAAAGAGGGCGATGGAGGTGTGGAGAGATGAGTATGAATAGCATTGATAAAATTTAGAAGTCAGAATATTTGTCTAAGTCTCTCCACACTCCTTAACCCTCTTTTACAGTTTCAATTACTGATCAGCGTCAGCATCCTCCCAGTTGGTCCACATTTCGATGTTTGCATCGTAGCCGTCGTAACCGTAGTTCTGGCGGAGTGTACCCTTGTTGTTGGCAGTGATGGCTGAGTTTGGAACCGGCCAGAAGAGGTTGTGCTTGTTGATCTTATACTCGAAGGTCTGGCTGCCCTGTGCTCCCTTACCAAAAGGCTGGTTGAACACGTTGTAGCGTGTGCAGCGCTTGTACCAGTAGCTACCGCCGCTGAGGTCGGTGCCTTCCTGCTTGTCCCATGTGTTGAGGTCGTAGGTCTCGCCCCACTCGTCAGGACGGCCACTCTTAGCCAAGCACCATGACACGCGGCAGAGCTCTGCCTGACGGAACTCTTCGAGATAAAGCTCACGGGCACGTTCGTCCATGATGTCGCCGATGGTGACTGTGGTGTACATCTTCTTTGCATTGGCGCGGGCACGCACTGCGTTGACATCCTGTGCTGCTCCTGTCACGTCGCCTTTGTAGAAGCGGGCCTCTGCACGGAGGAGGTAGGTGTCGGCAAGGCGGAACAGGTAAACGTCGCCGTTGCAGCCCTTACCGGAAGCACCCTGGAACTGGTTGGCACCCAGGTTAGCCTCATTAACCTCGTCGAGGATGTAGAGCTGGTAGAGAGGTGTAGGATACCAGCTGCGGATGGTGTCAGAGCAGAGAATGTCGCCCTTCTTCACGAGCACCTTGCCGTCTTTCACGTAGTCTTCCGTGGCGTAGAGCTGATAGTTCTTTCCGTAGAAGTCTGACTTCGGGTTGTTGTACTTGAAGTCTTCCATTTCCATCCAGTTACCCACCTCACGGTTGTGGCGCAGGTCTTGCCAGTCGGTCTCGCCGTCGTAGCTCCAAATGGTCTTGTTATAGTGATAAGAAGTACGGTTCAAGGCGATACCACGTCCGGCAGCGCGCACCCAGTCGAGAGTCTCATCGTAGTTGGCATTGTTGCGGGCATAGTTTGAGCCGGGGCCTGCCAATCCGTGAGGGTCGCGGATTACGCTATTGCTCCAGTGAGCGAACATCGCACGCATAACGTTGTATGTGGTGAAGTTCTGGTCGTTGGAGTTGATGATAGGCATGATTGTCTCCTTGTTTGCAGGGTTGCAGATATTTGGAGTGCGGTGAAGGTCCCAAACGACGTTACGTGTCACCTTCCAAGTGGTCTCACAACCTGATGGCACCCACTCTCCGAAAGGCTCTGTCATGAGTTTCAGACCATGGTTATTGATGAGGTCGGTAGCCACCTTCTCAGCATTGTCATACTGTCCTGTCGCGAGGTAGCACTTTACGAGCAAGTGCATACAAGCCTCCTGGTTCACCATACCGATGTATTCCATATCACGCTGTGAAGGCACGTTTGCGGCAGCGAACTCCAGGTCGTGAACGAGCATCTGGAAGATGGCTTCCTTGCTGCATGACTTGTAGTCCTGCTTTGGAGTGGTCATGAGCTTGGTGATAAGTGGAATATCGCCAAACTGGAGGGTGAGGTTGTAGTAGGCATAGGCACGATGGAAATAAGCGCGACCCTTGTAGGCGTTCTTGATCTTCTCGTCGAGTCCTTCCACCTGGTCAACGTAAGAGAGCACAGAGTTGGCATACTTTACCATGTTGAAGCCCTGGTCCCAGAAGCGCTGCATGTAGTTGCCGTCGCCACCGCCGCCCATTCCTGACGTAGGAGTCAGCTTGGCGTCGAAGTTGTCCTGGAAGCCGCCGCCCATGTCGGTCTTGGCATACATGCTTACGTCTGACATGAGGTAGTTGGTGGCAAGACCAACATTGTTCCAGTTACCGTCGAGGATGTAGGTCTTCAGCTGCTTGTCGCACATGGTGAGCGCAGACTGCAGACCTGCCTCGGTTGAATAAGTTGTTGTTGGCTCGTAGAATGACAAGGGGTCTTGCTCAAGGAACGAGTCGGAGCAGGCGGTCAATGATGCAGCAGCTGCCATAACAAAACTGCTCCTGTATATTGCTTTCATATATTGTTTCATTGTCGTAATTATTTAATTAGAGTGTAACATTGATACCGAACTGGAACTGACGGTTAGAGAATCCGCCTGTCTCAGGATCGCCATACTCCCAGCTGTCGAATGTGCATACATTGTTTACAGTAGCAGTGAGGTGAACCTTGTCGATGCCCAGCTTCTGTGTATATTTGCGTGGGATGGTGTAACCGAGTGTGATGTTGTCCAGACGGACGAAGCTGCGGTTGTAAACCTTGTTCACGCCAGTAGCGCCGCTTGGGCCTACAGCATTCAGACGGGCGTAGTCGTTGGTTGGGTTCTCTGGTGTCCAGTACTCTTTCTTGTAGGTGTTGCAACCGTTGGTGAACATTGAACCAGAGTTGTCGCCATTGAGGTAGTAGCCGGCGCGGCTCTTGTGGCCCATGTAAGAATAGAGTGAGAACGAGAACGACCAGTCCTTAAGGAATGTGAAGTCGTTGCGGAGGTTCCAGTAGATAGGAGGAGCTGTTGTGCCCTGATATACCTTGTCCTTGTCGTTATAGACAGCCACGCGGGTGCCGTCGTCGAGAATCTTGTCGTCCTCTGTATAGTGGTTAATGACCTTCGGGTCGCCAGGCTTCTGGTTTACCAGTGCAGCCTGCTCTGCCTCGTCAATCTGCCATATGCCTTCAACCTCATAGTCCCAAATCTCGCCTACAGGCTTGCCGATGTACCAGCCGTTGCTTGTATCGTTGATCTCGTTGCCATCCTCGTCATACTCATAGTAGAGATGCTTGATGGTGTTCTTGTTGTAAGAGAAACCTGCAGAGGTGTTCCATGTGAAATCTTCTGTCTTGATGTTTGTTGAGTTCAAGGTGATTTCAATACCAGAGTTGGTCACCTCACCAAGGTTTGTAGTGATGCTTGAGAAACCGGTGAAGTTTGGCAGACGCTGGTTCATAATCATGTCGTGGGTCTTCTTGTAGTACCACTCGATGCTACCGGTGAGACGATAGTCGAGAACGGTGAAGTCGAGACCTACGTTGTAGGCTGTGGTCTTCTCCCACTCGAGGTTCGGGTTGCCGAGGCGGCTAATCTGAAGGGCCTGGAGTACAGCCTGAGAGGTGTTCTGATAGTAACCCATCACACCGCCGTTAGAGAGGTTAGAAAGTGCGAGGTAGGTGTCTTTTAACGAACGGTTACCGTTGGTACCGTATGACACGCGGAGCTTACCATAGTCGAGCCAAGGCAGGTTGACGAACTTCTCCTCTGAGAATACCCAGCTGCCGCCGACCGACCAGAATGTAGCCCATGGGTTGTTTGAACCGAATGCTGAATAACCGTCGCGACGAACAGTTCCGGTAAACATGTAGCGGTCGTTGTAGCTGTAGAACAGACGGCCGAGGTAGGCTGCAGCACTTGAGTGTGTGTCGTTGGTGTAGATAGAGCTCTGCTCCATGTTGGCACCTGAAACATAGTGGAATCCGAGAGCGTCAGTAGGAGTGATGTTGCGGGCGTGGATCTCGTCATACCAATAGCGGTTCTCCTCTGCCTCCTGTACGAGAGTCACGGTGAAGTGATGCTTGTCGAAAGTCTTGTCCCAAGTGATGGTGTTGTTGAGAGTCCAGTCAAACGTCTTTGAAGTGTTACGGTTTACACCACGTCCTGCAGGGTCGCTGTTAGGAAGTTCTGCCGACATGAAGTAGCGGTCGTAGAACCACTGGTAGCGTGGAGCGATGTTGAACGAATAAGTAAAGCCGTAAGGCATGGTCACCTTTGCGTTGAAGATGGTGTTCAGCACGGTGTAGCCCTTGTCAAGGTCGTCGTACATATCGTTGAAATGATAGTTGTAACCTCCGTTGGTTGGGTTGCCGCTGGTAGGATACTGTACCTCATTGCCATTTTCGTCGAAACGGAGAGAGTATGGCGACTGGCGCAACTGGTTGTTGTCCCAGTAGTTGCTGCCGAGAGGCACTGCACTCGAAACGTCGTTACGGTCCTGGAAGTTTACGTTGGCACCCATTTCGAGCCAATCGGTAATCTTCGCGTTAATCTTCATGCTTGCGCGGTATGCCTTGTACTCGTCGCCCTGGATGGCTCCTTCCTTGTTCAGATAGCCGAAGCTCATGTAGTAGTTGAGGTTGTCGGTGGCACCTGAGATGCTGGCGTTGTAGTCCTGGATGAAACCTGTCTGGAATACAGCGTCGTTCCAGTCGTAGGTCTTGCCTGCAAGATAGTTCTGGCCAAGGAGTGAAGCGTCGCCGTCGAGTCCCATACGGCGTGCGTAGAGAGCCTCAAGGCTTTCGCCGTCGCCAAGGGTCTTCGGACCGTTCTTTGCCCAAGAGTCTGTATCACTTACTGTGTTATAGTGGTCATAGTAGCCTACTGGAATCTTGCTGTCCTTGCCGTAGTAGCCCCACTTGCCGTCTTCGCCATAGCCATAGGTAGTTGCCTTGAACCAGTCCTCACGATACTTCATATACTCTGATGGTGAGAACACGTCGCGATACTGTGCCTTTGTGTTGGCACCGAAGTTGGCAGTCAGGTTGATGACTGGCTTGCCTACCTTACCTTTCTTTGTAGAGATGATGATAACACCGCTGGCTGCCTTTGCACCATAGATGGCAGCAGAGGAAGCGTCCTTCAGCACGTCGATTTGTGCTATGTCGTCAGGGTTGATTTCCGAAAGTTCGCCGTTGAACTGCATTCCGTCGAGAATGATAAGCGGTGAGTTGTGGCTACCTTCGGTGTAGAGTGAGTTCTGACCACGGAGCTGGATGGAAGCGCCGCTACCCTTTGCAGAAGAGTCGAAACCAATCTGAAGACCTGGTGTACCACGGAGAAGGTCCTGAACAGAACCTGGGTTCTGGTCGGCGAGCTTTTCAGGCTTGATCTGAACAACAGAACCGGTCAAGTCCTTCTTACGCATCGTACCGTAACCTACCACTACAACGTCGTTGAGCACCTGAGTGTCGTCTTCGAGGACAATCTTCAATGGACCCTTGCCTACTTTCACTGTTTGTGTCTTGTAGCCAATGTAGGTTACTTCGATTGTCTGACCAGGCTTTGCGTTGACTTTGAAGTTTCCGTCAAGGTCGGTAACAGTAGCATTCTGTGTTCCTACTACTTTAACGGTTGCACCAATAATGGTCTCACCGGTCTTGTCGGTAACTTGTCCAGTCACCCCCCCCACTTGCTGAACGGCCTGAATGGCAGTCTCAGCTTTTGTCATCTGTGGCAACAGGGAACAGCCTGCTGCCAATGCCATGGCAAAGAGAAATCTCTTTGATGACACTTGTAGATAAACATCGTTCTTTTTCATATAATCTGTTTTTAGTTTGATTGATTATTATTATTGATCATTACCACTCTTTCTGCCAGCGAACTATTGGCTTGCCTTCCTCAAACTCTATAGGCAACCAGATGTAACGGGCATCGATAGGATTCTTAGGTCTCCAGATGTCTGCCATAAAGACGAGTTGGTTGTCCTTGGTTCTTAATATATAAGTCGATTGTCCGCCAAATGTCAGCTTGGCGTTCTCGCCGCGGCATGGGTTAGGATGCTGTGTCCACTCGCCGAAAAGACTGTCGGCGGAGAACATACGGGCTTCGTTGGGGTCCCAGCCAGTGCAACCGCTGGTAATCATCCAGTACTTTCCGTCTTGCTTGAATATGGCGGGAGCCTCGTTCTGTCCGCCGGGAGCCACACGCACATAGCGTCCGTTGTGGGCAGTAAACTCTCTGTTTAGCTCGGCTATGTGGATGGTGAGATTGTCTTCGGAAGAGAAGATGTGGTAGGCCTTACCGTTGTCATCGATGAAGAGGGTCATGTCGCGTGACATCTGTCCGCCCTTGAGGTCGCGCTTGAGGAAGAGTCCTTTCCTGATAGCTTCGCGCCACTCCGGTGTCCACCATTTCTCGTAGTCTGCCTCGTTGAGAGCCTCTGCCGTGGCTATGTCTTCCTTGGTGAAGTTCAACGGCCACTTATAGGCGTTCACCCTGCCGGAACGAAGGAACTTGTAAGGCCCTTCGGGCTTGTCGGCTATTGCCACTCCTGC
>CALZDK010000092.1 GCA_945637645.1 uncultured Prevotella sp. | reverse complement strand
TCTTCACTCTTCATTTTTAATTCATTATAGTCCACCTGCCCCTTAAGGATTCTCGGCCGCTCGGCATTGTAGTCGTCCTCCAATGGATTGTAGTCGCTACGGTATTCGGGACAGTGAATTCCAGCGAGATAGAGCAGCAGGTGAGAGAGATTGTCGGTCATGAAGGGCAAGTCCCTTGCCGCTTTTATGCGTCTGACGATTTCTGGATGGTTACTCCGATATTTTCGTGAGCACCATATCCAGAAAGGCACCTCAAACTCCTCGTGGGCAAGCCGATAGTCAACCTCTGCGGAATGTTGTCTGCCAAAGACAGGCATGCCGTTGCCGAATGCTTCCTCGCCATGGTCAGACATGTGGACGACTACCACATCTTCGTCCTCCCATCGTTTCAGCAACTCGTCGATGACATAATCATTGTATAGCGTGGCATTGTCGTAGTCGGCGAGGATCATCTTGTTCTTATGGCTCAACGATGGCCATGGGTAGTCCTTGGCATGATAGCGTTTGAACTCTTTGGGATAACGGTATCCATAAGTGGTGTGCTGTCCCATTAGATGTATTATTGTCAGACGATTGTCGCCTGTAATCTTGCGGTTTGGTATAGAGTCCTTAAGTCGGTCGTACTCCATTATTATTCCTCCGTCAAGCCTGTGCAACTTGTTGTTGCGCACGTCGAACTGTGCCTCGCTCAGCGTGGGATTGTTGAGGAAGAAGCCACCGCTGAAATCATATACGGCTTCCTTGGCTTGAGGAAGGAACTGGTTCGTGATGAAGGTAACGTTGTAGCCTGCCTTGCGGAAAAGTTCAGGGAAGAGCGGATAATCACACCATTCACCGCTGTCGCCTACGGCATGGAGAGAAAATACGTTCTTGAATACGAAGCTCGTCAGGTTCCAGCACGAAACAACATCGTTAAAAACAAAGAGTTCGCCATTTTTCTTCCGTTTCAGCTGCTGTGGTGTGGTTTCGTATTCGTAGCCGTAGAGCTGAGAGTGATGCTTGTTATAGCTCTCACCCATTATGAACACTATGTGTGGACTGCGATAGTCACAGGAATCAACAGTAATCTTCTTTGTTCCTGAGATAAGTCGTTCAAGTTGTTTTGAGGCAAGCTCATTGGCATAAATACTGAACGCCAGTCGGTAGATTGGCAGATAGAGCGTGGCGCGGTCTTTTCGTGTCAGTTCGTGCTCCACCTCTCCAATGTTATTGTACGACATCAGTCTTGCCGTAGCCTGCTTGTTGTCAACGGTCTCTATCCAGCCCTGTATGAGCAGCCATATTGACATTGCCCCGAGTATTCCGCCCGCTGCAGCTCCGATGCTTACCTTTGCCTTTTCAGATGGTGTCAGTTTCTTATAGATTCGTCCCCAACGTCCAGTCAGCTTTCTTCGTACTGCGGGATGGGTCTTTCGACGTGAGGAATAGACGCTGCACGCAATGTGGACAATCAATATGGCGAAAAGGAGTCCTACAGGGGAGAGAAGCACGTCCCAGTCAAGGTAGGAAGAAAGGAAATTCTGTGCTTCGCTGCTGTTTGTCTCGCCCACGAGGAGCAGCATTGTTGGCGTGAGTGTCGATTTGAACTTCACGAAACAGTACATATCGACAATTGATACTGTGTAGAGTATCACATACATTGCCGATCGCACCCATTGGCGCACTTTATGCGGTATGCAGGTAAGAATGAGGCAAACGGCATATAGGTCGAAAAACAGCTCTATGGATGTAAGCGGATATGGTTTCGCACCACGCATCTCAGGCACCTCAAGCATACAGCACGAATAGCCAACAAGAAACATGGACACGAAGAAAGAGAAATTTGTCTTTATTGGGAGTATGACTTTTGAGAGTATGGAGAGTAGGACTTTCCAAAAATGCTTGAAAGCCGAATCCTTTTTCCCTCCCAACGCCTCGACAACTGATTCGGGCACCATATCGCTGATGTCCTCTCCACGCTCGATGCGCTCACGCACTTCAGTGCTGCTAAGGTCGTATAAAGGAGTGTCAACAAGCCTCACCCGTGGTGGCAGTTGTTTTGCATCCACTTCTGATCCCTTGCGCGGATATATGACAATGTCGTAGTTCTCCACAATCTCATTGCTGTCGCGCCACTGACCGAAACGTTCCCAGTTGTCGGCTCCGATAAGCAATGTGAAGCTGTCGTCGGGATATTCCTCAGAGAGTCGCCTCAGGGTGTCAATGGTGTATGAGGGTCGCGGCATACCGAACTCGAAATCCGAGACCCTTATAAGCGGTTCGTACTAAACGGCCATGCCTGCCATGTCCAAACGGGCATACTCGTCAAGCAGTCCATCCTGCCGCTTCAACGGATTCTGGGGTGAGACCATAAGCCACACCTCATCAAGGTTTGCCTCGACAAGCAGACGACGAGCCAAGGCAATGTGCCCCTTGTGAATTGGGTTGAACGACCCACCAAGAATACCTACCTTCATTTATCAAAAACTGTTGTTTAAAATGGCGACTTACAAGTCAGGCTTCAAGAAACGATCTTATTATGTCGTATGCCTCTGACTTTGCCTTCTCAAGATTGTCGTTGACGACTATTCGGTCAAACTGGCTTGCGAAGCCAAGCTCATATTCAGCGCGGGCTATACGCTGGTCTATAACCTCTGGGGCGTCGGTACCTCGTGCCTCAAGACGACGACGCAGTTCCTCTACGGAAGGGGGTTGTATGAATACGCTTAGCGCCCTGTCGCCATAGTGCTGCTTAATATTGCAGCCTCCCTTGACATCAACGTCGAAAACTACGTTCTGACCTTCCGATGCCTGACGTTCCACCTGCGATTTCAGAGTGCCATAGAAGCGGTTGGCATACACCTCCTCATATTCGAGGAACTCCCCATTGGCTATCCTCTGTCTGAACTCTTCTGGTGAAAGGAAGAAATATTCCACTCCGTCCTTCTCCGTGCCTCGCGGCTGACGACTTGTGCAAGATATGGAGAACGCCAGTCGCAGTTCCTTGTGCTCAGCCATCAACCAGTTTATTATCGTACTCTTGCCCGTGCCTGACGGGGCAGAGAAAATTATCAGCTTGCCCATATTTTTACAACGCATTAAGCACCTGCTCCTTTATCTGCTCCAGCTCGTCCTTCATCTTCACTACGATGTTCTGCATCTCGGCATGGTTGCTCTTGGAGCCTGTGGTGTTTATCTCACGACCCATCTCCTGGGCTATGAAACCAAGTTTCTTGCCCACTCCATGGTCTTCCTCCGACAATGTCTCGCGGAAATATTTCAAGTGGTTTGCCAATCGCTGCTTTTCCTCGCTGATGTCGAGTTTCTCTATGTAGTATATCAGTTCCTGCTCAAGTCGGTTCTTGTCATATTCCACCTCTGGAATGCTTGCCAAACCATCGATGATGCGTTGGCGAATCTTCTCTACACGGCATTTCTCAAAAGGCTCTATGGAAGCCAAAAGGGCTTCTATGTTGTCTATTTTCTCCTCAAATTTCTTTTGTAGTGCTGCACCCTCCTGACGACGGAATTCAACAAGCTGACCGAGGGCTCTGTTCACTGCTTCGCTGGCGGTTGACCATTCCTCGTCTGTAAGCACCTCGACATCGGTCTTTGTCATCACATCTGGCAACTTCAGTAATGTGGAGAAGATGTCTTGCGGCTCTGGTATGCCTGTGGTGGAAACAATGTTCACAATCTGTGTATAGTAGTTCTTCATCAGTTCTGCATTGATGGGGAGAGCTTCGGCAGCCACTTCGCGCTCTATCCAAAGGCTGAAATCCACCTTGCCCCTTTCCAACACCTTAGAGATAGTCTGGCGAAGTTCCAACTCTTTTTCACGATAGAGGGGGCATATACGCACCGTAAGGTCAAGCGTCTTGCTGTTGAGCGACTTCACCTCAACATTTATTTTTTTGTCTCCGTATGCCACGACTGCTTTGCCGTAGCCTGTCATAGATTGTATCATATCTCGTTGATTTATTATTTTTTAGGTGCAAAAGTACAATAAAAGAATGACATTTCAAAGGAAAAGACAATTTTTCTGCTTTTCCATTCGTTATCGGCTCGTTTTTTTTATCGCAACAAGTCCACAAGTTGGCAAAAATGGTCAATCTTTATAAGATTGTCGTGTTCATATTCTTCCATTTGCTCCAGTGCCCAGGTGGTGTGGAAAGGTATGTGAATTGCCTTCATGCCCACCTTCAAGGCAGGCGAGATGTCGCTCTTGAAAGAGTTGCCTATCATAACCATTTTCCCCGCTTCGCATTTGCCTAAACGGCAAAGGCGGCGGTACTCGTCGGTCGTCTTCTCGTCGGTAATGACAATATCGTCAAAAAAGTCGGAAAGGCCCGAACGGCGCATCTTGTTCTTTTGGTCTATTGCCTCTCCCTTGGTGAATACTATCATCTTTAGGGTTGCGTCGCGCCGCAGTGCGCCCAATGTCTCCACCACTCCTGGCAAAGGGGTTCCCGGTGTGGAGAGAAGCCACTTGCCCAAGCTAAGTATTTCCATTATGATGTCGTTGGGAACTCTCCCATTAGTAATTTTTATGGCATTCTCTATCAACGACATCGTGAAAGCCTTGCACCCAAAACCCAACAGCTCCATATTGCCCTGCTCAGTGTCAAGAAGCGAGCCTATAACTCTTTCCTTGTCAGCCCAAGGCTCCAGCAAACGGCAGTATTCCTTCTGCACATGCTCAAAGTGCGACTGGCAGTCCCACAACGTGTCGTCTGCGTCAAAGGCTGCAATTTCTATATCCCAACCGTTTATTTTCGTTGCCATAACACTTCTTATCCCATTGAGGCACAAGGAAATCAAACTTATCAGAAACCTCTCTCCGCCCAATCACTACGGTCAAGATTCCTGTAGCCTATAGCTTCGGCAAGATGCGGTGATTTGACATCGGCACTATTGTCGAGGTCGGCAATGGTACGTGCCACTTTCAGTATTCGGTTGTATGCGCGGGCACTGAGGTTGAGCCTGTTCATAGCAGTGCGCAAGAGGTTTATGCCTGCCTCGTCGGGAGTGGCATACTGGTGAATCATGCGTTCTGTCATCTGTGCGTTACAGTGTATCTTCGGAATGTCCTTAAATCTCTCCTCCTGTATTTTTCGCGCTGCCATAACTCTCTTCCTGATAGCCTCGCTCGGTTCTCCAGGCTCCGCTTTTGATATTTCCTCAAACGGAACTGGTTGTATCTCGCACTGTATGTCGATACGGTCAAGCAGTGGGCCGCTTATCTTGTTCATATAGCGCATTATCTGCCCCGGAGTGCAGGCACAGGTATGTGTAGGATCACCATAATAGCCACACGGACAGGGATTCATGGAGGCTACAAACATAAACGAGCATGGATATTCTATCGTATATTTCGCACGGCTTATTGTTATCTTACGGTCTTCCAAAGGTTGGCGTAGAACCTCAAGCACACTACGGTTGAACTCAGGCAACTCGTCACAGAACAGCACCCCGTTATGAGCCAATGAAATCTCACCCGGCTGTGGGTTTGTTCCTCCGCCGACAAGGGCGACCTGGGAAATAGTGTGGTGAGGTGATCGGAATGGACGTTGTGATATTAGCGACGTGTCGCTGCTCAGCTTTCCCGCTATACTGTGTATTTGAGTCGTTTCAAGACTCTCCGACAACGACAGAGGGGGAAGAATGGAGGGAAGACGTTTTGCGAGCATGGACTTGCCGCTTCCGGGAGGACCAATCATAATAAGGTTGTGCCCACCAGCCGCAGCCACCTCCATGGCACGTTTCACACTCTGCTGTCCTCTGACATCGGAGAAGTCGAAATCGAAACTACTCTGCTGCTCGTAGAATATTTTTCTGGTGTCGATAATCTCTGGTTGCGCCTCTCCACCATTAAGGAAGTTCACCACCTCTGACAATGTCTCCATTCCATAGACATTGATATTGTTCACTACGGCAGCTTCCCTGATGTTGGTCTTGGGAACTATCAGTCCTTTGTATTTCTCTGCCCTTGCCCTTATGGCTATTGGCAATGCGCCTTTAATGGGCTGCAAGCGTCCGTCGAGTCCAAGCTCTCCTATAAGCATATAGTCGGCAAGGCGGTCGCTGTTCACCTTCTCGTCACAAGCTAATATTGCAATTGCTATAGGAAGGTCATAGCCACTTCCCTCCTTTCGTATGTCTGCAGGAGCCATGTTTACAGTAATCTCTGCAACGGGAAACCTGTAGCCATTGTTCTCCAAGGCTGCCGCTATTCGGTCACGGCTCTCCCTTACGGCGTTGTCCGGCAATCCCGTAAGGTGGAATACCACTCCTCGGCTCTTGTTCACCTCTACAGTCACCACCTTGGCATCCAAGCCATTAACGGCAGCACAATATGTCTTGACGAGCATTGATGAAAAATTATAAAATTGAAATATTTAGAAATTCAAAAATTTAGATATTTAATGGACTAAAACGCGCAGCAATTCAACATTCAACGTTCAACGTTTTTCAGCACCTCTTTTATTTTCTCCTCCAACTTGTCTGCTTTCAGGTCTCTTGCAATAATTTTCCCGTCGGCATCGCACACAATGTTTCCAGGCACATTGGCAATGGACAGGGATTTCAAGACCGGAGAGTCCCACATGTTGCCGTTGCAGATAGTGCTCCATTTCAACGAGTCGTTGGCAATTCGTCTTCTACATTCGCTTATACTTGCGTCAATACAAATACTCACTATCGCCAACTTGCTCCCATAGTCTTTCTTGCAGCGGTTGAGCATTCGTTGGATGTTCTGGCTGTCGTAGCTCCACGAGGCCCACGTGGTGACAATGTTCAGCTTTCCCTTAAGGTTGCTGTTGTTCACTGTCTTGCCGTCAAGGTCAACGGCGGAGAAAGTCGGTAGCTTGCTGCCCACTTCTATGTCCTTTTGCCTTGCCATACTCTTAGCCAACAAGTCAAGCTGGATATTCTGTCGGTCGGCTTTAGCCATGACATTCGCCAACTGACTTGCCTTCTTGAAGTCTGGCTGGGCGTTATCGACAAAGTATCTTCTGAGCAAATAGGCGCTTATTGGCGATGTGGGATTTTTCTTTATGAAGTTCTCTGCCTCACGCTTCACCTCCGGAGGTGTCAGCCTTCCTGCCATCAAGCGCCATTCGGTCATCTGTTCGTTGGTCTTTGTTCCCTTCACTTCCATTTCCTTCAGGTGTGAGGCATCGCCGCTGATGGTGGCAGTGGCTCCCGACTCACCAAAGACAGCCTGCTCGGAAAAGTTGGGGAAGACAATGACAAACGTGGCGGGTTCTTCCAGTCGTGTCTCGTAGGCAAAGCGTCCCTCGCTCACCTTTATGGTGTCTATCCCCGCCTTGCCGCCATCTGGACTATAGACATAGAACTCACCCTGATTGAAGTTCCTCAGTCGTCCTTCTATGCGGAAATGTCCGCTTGGAGCGCCACAGGATACTGCAATCAGGGTGAGCAGTGTATATCCAATGAATTTCTTCATTATGACATTTTAGTGAGTAATCGGATTACTTGCTTACGTTTCTGAGCTCGATATCGTTCTCAGCATACTTGGCGAAATAAGAATCCTTGCTCACTGCGCTCTTCAGAGCGGTAGCGGCGTCGGCGTTCTTGCCAAGACGGGCGAGGAGGATGGCCTTCAGATAGTCTGTTGTGGCATCACCGTTCTTGATGTTGTTCAGCGTGTTGTTGGCAGCACTGTAGTTCTTGTTCAGAAGCTGTGCCAAAGCAGCACTGTTGCTGTTGATGTTGGTGAAGTCCTGCTCAGCCTGTGCGTAGTTACCCTTCATCAGGTTCAGGTTGCCGATGATTTCTGACAGTCCGTAAGCGTTGGCAGCCTTTGCTATGTAGTTCTCTGCCTCGCTCACCTTGCCCTCAGCCAAAGCTATGAGACCGAGGTTGGCGTTGCTCTCGGCATTGTTTGAGTCAACCTTCTGTGCCTTCTCTGCATAGTTCTTTGCTGCGCTCAGGTCACCCTTAGCGTATGCGATAGTAGCGAGGTTGTTGTATGCACGGGCATCGTTGTAAAGCTCAGCAGCCTTCTTGTAGTATGCCTCCTTGTCTGAGCACTTGTCGGTCAGGGTGGCAGCATAGAGCAACTCCTCAACGCTCAGCTGTGAAGCATCGTCCTTGAACTGGGCAACGATCTGCTCGTCGCTGCGGCCGATAACCTCGTAGTTGAGGGTGAGGCGTGCACGGCGGAGTTCAGGCAGGATACCGTCGGCAAGCTCACGGAATACAGAGCTCATGTTCTTAATCTGCTGCTCACGCTCCTC
>CALZDK010000091.1 GCA_945637645.1 uncultured Prevotella sp. | reverse complement strand
CCAACAAGACCGACAACAACACGCAGCAGTATTATGCCGCCGAGTTCTACAAGTTGGGACTTGGTGACCCGTATTGCATCAGTGCTGCGACGGGAAGTGGCACGGGCGACCTGCTCGACGAAGTCCTCAAACGTCTTAAGAAAGACACAGGAGAAATATTGGAAGAAGGAATACCCCGTTTCGCGGTTGTGGGTCGTCCTAACGCTGGCAAGAGCAGCATCATAAATGCTTTTATCGGCGAGGACCGGAACATCGTGACAGAGATTGCCGGCACTACGCGCGACAGTATCTATACGAGGTATGACAAGTTTGGCTTTGACTTCTATCTTGTTGACACTGCTGGAATCAGAAGGAAGAACAAGGTTACGGAAGACCTTGAGTTCTATTCCGTGATGCGCTCCATACGCGCCATTGAGAACAGTGATGTCTGCATCCTGATGATTGATGCCACCCGTGGTATTGAGGCTCAGGACATGAACATTTTCCAACTGATACAGAAGAACAACAAGAGTCTTGTCGTTGTGGTGAACAAATGGGATCTTGTGGAGGATAAGACCCAAAAGGTGATTGACACCTTTGAGGGGGCAATCCGCAGCAGGATGGCTCCGTTTACCGACTTTCCCATCATCTTCGCCTCGGCTCTGACCAAGCAGAGGATTTTCAAGGTGCTGGAGACTGCAAAGGATGTATATCTGCACCGCACGGCAAAAATTGGCACGACAAAGTTGAACGAGACCATGCTTCCTCTAATCGAGGCTTATCCGCCTCCATCCATCAAGGGCAAATACATAAAGATAAAGTATTGCTCTCAGGTGCCCAACACACAGATTCCCTCGTTTGTGTTCTATGCCAACCTTCCGCAGTATGTCAAAGAGCCATACAAGCGTTTCTTGGAGAACAAGATCAGGGAGAACTGGAATTTGTCGGGAACTCCTGTCAACATTTTCATCAGGCAGAAATAGTCTGTTGATGGTGGCAGGTATGTCGCCAGTAGGCTTGACATTGTGTATTATCGTACAAAAAGGGACAGCATTGAAAAGGATTTTGATTTTTGGGGCAGCCCTTGGCTTCATTGCCATGGGCTGCTCTGATAATGAGAAGAGGGACTATGCCGCCGAGGCGGCAAAGACTTACTACGACAGCCTCATGAGTGGAGGATACGGATACTATGTTGATGGTTTTGCCAACAGCAAGGAAATACCGTCTTCCTATCGTGAGCAGCTGATAGTGAACGCCAAACAGTATGTGCACCAGGTGAGGGAGAAGCGTCATGGTGTGGGCGACGTGAGAATTGTCGGTTCCAAGTGCGACTCGCTCACAAAGACCACGTCGGTGTTTCTCATGCTTTGTTTTGGCGACAGTGTGAACGAGGAGATTGTTGTTCCAATGATAGAAAAAGATGGAACATGGTATATGAGATGAAGGTGGGAGAACAGAATGCTCCCACCTTTATTTATTTATTATGCTCTGCCTCATCTGCTTCAGCAGGTCGCTGGCGAAGATGAAGTCGGTGAGCAGTTTGTTGTCGGACATCATGATGTCCTTGCTTTCGCCCCTCCACTCAAGATTTCCCTGGTGAATGAATATTATCGACTCGCCAATGCCCATCACTGAGTTCATGTCGTGGGTGTTTATTATCGTAGTGATGTCGTATTCGTGGGTTATGCTGTGCAGGAGTTCGTCAATGACGAGGGACGTCTTCGGGTCGAGACCAGAGTTAGGCTCGTCGCAGAAGAGGTATTTTGGATTGAGTGCGATGGCTCTTGCTATCGCCACGCGTTTCTGCATTCCTCCTGAAATCTCCCCTGGGAATTTTGTCTCCGCATCCACAAGGTTTACACGGTCGAGACATGTCTGTGCCCTTTTTACACGCTCGCGGTAGTTCATCGACGAGAACATGTCGAGAGGGAACATAACATTCTCCAACACTGTCATCGAGTCGAAAAGGGCTGCCGACTGGAAAATCATTCCCATCTCTCGCCTGAGCAATATTTTCTCGTGTTTAGACATAGCCACGAAATCCCGTCCGTCGTAAAGTACGTTTCCCGATGTTGGGTCAAGCAGTCCTACAAGGTTTTTCATCAGCACGGTCTTTCCCGATCCGCTCTGTCCGATAATGAGGTTTGTCTTTCCGTTCTCAAAGGTTGCCGTGATGTTTTTCAGCACCTCCTTGTCCCCAAAAGCCTTATAAAGATTTCTTATTTCAATCATATTCGTTATTCTTGAAGTTAAGGTGGAATCAAAGATTTCCACCGAAATATGTTACAAGGCGAATCTACAGAAGTCGCCTTAATCCAACTATGCGCTGAGCAACTGCGTCAGGAACACGTCGCTGCAGAGGATGAGCACTGACGAGCATACCACCGCGTCGGTGCTTGCCTTGCCCACATTCACCGACCCTCCCTCCACGGTGTAGCCGAAGTAGGAAGGGACACTGGAAATTATAAATGCGAAGAAGAGGCTCTTTATGATACTCATCCACACAAACCACGAGTTAAAGGAATGTTGCAAGCCTGCCGTAAGGTCGTCGGGTGAGAGCACATGTCCTATATATGCCGTGGCATAGGCACCCAAAATGCCTGTGGCAGAGCTGAAGATGACGAGGAACGGCATGATGGTTACAAGTCCGAGAACTTTGGGAAGGATGAGGTAGCACGCCGAGTTGACACCCATGATGTCGAGTGCGTCTATCTGTTGGGTCACGCGCATGGTGCCAATCTCCGAGGCGATGTTGGAGCCAACCTTACCTGCGAGGATAAGACACATGATGGATGACGAGAACTCGAGCAACATAATCTCACGCGTGGTGTAGCCGGTCACCCATCGTGGCATCCAGGGACTCTGTATGTTCAGTTTCATCTGTATGCATATCACCGCTCCAATGAAAAACGAGATGAGCAATACGATGCCTATGGAGTTGACTCCGAGTTGTGCCATTTCCTTTACATACTCCTTCATGAACATCCTCATGCGCTCTGGGCGCTGGAAAGTGCGCCCCATGAGAATCAGGTAACGCCCAAGTGTATTAAGCCATTTGTTTATCAGCATAACTGTAATCTTTAGAAGTGAGAGGCGAGGAGTGAGAGTTTGCCCTGCCCCAGCCTCGTATTTTTGGTGCAAAATTATAGAAAAGATGTGAGAAACTGCCATTCTCGCGCAAGTTTTTAGTTTTATTATTGAAAATAATATATAAATTTGTGGATAAAGGCACGATAGATGGAAAAAAAACAGTAACTTTGCGCCAAAATTTGAACAAACGACATGGACGAGAACAATAACAATGAGACCCACATGGTGCTGCGCACCGAAGGGCTGGTGAAACGCTACGGCAAGCGCACTGTCGTAAACGACGTCTCGATAGACGTGAGACAAGGAGAGATAGTGGGTTTGTTAGGACCCAACGGTGCGGGAAAGACTACGTCGTTCTATATGACGACGGGGTTGATTGTGCCGAATGCAGGACATATCTACCTCGACGACCTTGACATAACGAAATTCCCGGTGTATAAGCGTGCCCGTGCAGGAATAGGATATTTGGCACAAGAGGCAAGCGTGTTCCGCAAGATGAGTGTGGAAGACAACATCATGTCGGTGCTTGAGATGACGGGAAAGCCACGCGAGTACCAAAGGCAGAAGTTGGAGAGCCTGATAGAGGAATTCCGCCTTCAGAAGGTGCGCAAGAACAAGGGAGACCAGCTGTCGGGAGGCGAGCGCCGAAGAACGGAGATAGCCCGCTGTCTTGCCATCGAACCGAAGTTCATCATGCTCGACGAGCCCTTCGCCGGTGTTGACCCAATAGCCGTGGAGGATATCCAGCAGATTGTCTGGAAACTGAAATACAGGAACATAGGCATCCTCATCACCGACCACAACGTGCAGGAGACCCTTAGCATCACCGACCGCGCCTACCTCCTCTTCGAAGGAAAGATTTTGTTTCAGGGCAGCCCTGAGGAACTGGCGGAGAACAAGATAGTAAGGGAGAAATACCTGAGCAACAGTTTCGTGCTCAGAAAGAAGGATTTCCAGCTGTTGGAGGAAGAACGAAAGGCGAAAGAGGCAGAAGAACTTTCGTCTGAGTCATTCTCTGAATAGTTACAATGGCAATGGTTAAGGTTAAAAAACCAAAAAAAGTTGGTCGTTACACCTTTTATATGTAACTTTGCAGCCCAAAACTGGATTATAACAAACAAAAGATAAAAAATAAAATGAATATTTCATTCGAAAACCCCGACAAAGTCAGTGGAGTATTGACACTGACCATCGAGAAGGAAGACTACCAGGGTGATGTAGAGAAGACCCTGAAGGATTATCGCAAGAAGGCAAACATTCCGGGATTCCGCGTAGGACAGGCTCCTATGGGTCTCATCAAGCGCCAGTTCGGTGCTTCGGTAAAGGCCGACACAATCAACAAGATTATCAGCGAAAAACTTAATGGCTATATTACTGACAACAAGCTGAATATGCTTGGTGAGCCAATGGCTAACGAGAAGCAGGTGCCACAGGACCTCGAGACCGACGGACCTTTCACCTTCATTTTCGACATTGCCGTTGCCCCAGAGTTCAACATAGAGCTTAACGGCGATGACACCATCGACTACTACGACATCGACGTTGACGACAAGCTTGTATCTCAGCAGGTTGAGATGTTCCAGTCTCGCGCCGGCCACTACGACAAGGTAGAGGAGTACGACGCTGCTCAGAACGACATGCTGAAGGGCGACCTCCGCGAGCTCGACGCCGACGGCAATGCCAAGGAAGACGGTATCGTGGTGGAGGCTGCAGTGCTGATGCCGGAATACATCAAGGTTGACGACCAGCGCAAGCTCTTCGACGGTGCCAAGCTCGGCAGCGTGATCACCTTCAATCCAAAGAAGGCATATCCGGAGAACAACGCCGAGATAAAGTCGCTGTTGAAGATCGACGACGCAAAGGCAGAGGAGCTGACTTCTGATTTCACTTTCCTCGTAACCGAAATATCACGCTACATTAAGGCAGAGGTAAACCAGGAGTTGTTCGACCAGATTTACGGTAAGGACACCGTAAAGGACGAGGCTGACTTCCGTCAGAAGATTCAGGATGGCATCAAGGCGCAGTTGGTCAACGACACCGACTACAAGTTCCTGCTCGATGTTCGCGCCTATGCCGAGAATAAGGTGGGCGAGCTCACCTTCCCCGATGCACTGCTGAAGCGCATCATGTTGAACAACAACAAGGACAAGGGCGAGGACTTTGTTAACGAGCACTACGACGCAAGCGTGAAGGAGCTGAAGTGGAGCCTTATCAAGAACCAGCTGGTTAAGGCCGCCGGTTTCAAGATTGAGGATGCCGACATCAAGTCAGTAGCCAAAGAGGCGGCAAGAGTGCAGTTCGCACAGTATGGCATGACAAACGTTCCTGAGGAGTATCTCGAGAAGTATGCCAACGACATGCTTAAGAATGAGAAATACATCGACAATCTTGTTGAGCGTGCCATCGACGTGAAACTTGTGGATTCACTGAAGAAAATTGTGAAATTGAACAAAAAAACAGTGTCTTTGGAGGATTTCAACAAGATGATGCAAGAAAAATAAGGTTTTTTTGAAAAAAATCCTCTAATAATGTAGAGGTTATCGACTTTTTTTATTAACTTTGTTCCACGAACAAGTATAAGAGGGTCGATAACCTCTATTTTTTTACTCAAAAGCATAGAAAAAAGAAACGACAAAACATGAACGATTTTAGGAAATACGCTACGAAGCATCTTGGCATCAATGGCCTGGTGTTCGACGAAGTGGTGAGCTCGCAGGCTCAGTACCTCAACCCATATATTCTTGAGGAGCGTCAGCTGAACGTGACTCAGATGGACGTTTTCTCACGACTGATGATGGACAGGATAATATTCCTCGGCACACAGATTGACGACTACACCGCCAACACTCTCCAGGCACAGTTGCTCTATCTTGACTCCGTGGATCCTGGAAAGGACATATCCATTTACATCAACTCCCCTGGCGGCAGCGTAACGGCAGGTCTCGGCATCTACGACACCATGCAGTTCATCTCCAGCGACGTGGCAACCATCTGCACCGGCATGGCAGCCTCAATGGCAGCCGTACTGCTCGTGTCGGGAGCCGAAGGCAAACGGTCGGCACTGACCCACAGCCGCGTGATGATACACCAGCCCCTTGGCGGTGTCCAGGGACAGGCTTCCGACATAGAGATTGAGGCAAAGGAGATTATGAAGTTCAAGAAAGAACTCTACACCATCATCTCCGAGCACTCACACACACCATACGAGAAAGTGTGGAAGGACTCTGACCGCAACTATTGGATGACTGCAGACGAGGCAAAGGAATATGGCATGATAGACAGTGTCCTGAAAAGGAAGCCAAACGACAAAGCGTAAGAAAAACAAGGAAGAGAGAAAGAAATGAAGAAATGTAGTTTTTGCGGGAAATCCGAAAACCAGGCACAACTGCTCGTTACAGGAATCAATGGCTGTATATGCGACTCATGCATCACGCAGGCATATACCATTTTGCAGTCGTCAAACCTGTATGCCGACAATAGCAAAAAGGCCAAAGATAAGAATGCCAAGGCGAAACGTGTGCCAAAGCCAATGAAGATAAAGGAATATCTCGACGAGTATGTCATTGGTCAGGACGAGGCGAAACGTTGCCTTGCCGTTGCTGTCTATAACCACTACAAGCGCCTCCAACAGCCCGACGACGACAGCGGAGTGGAGATAGAGAAGAGCAACATAATTATGGTGGGAAGCACAGGAACGGGAAAGACACTGCTCGCGAGGAGCATAGCAAAGCTGCTTGACGTGCCGTTCACCATCGTCGACGCCACGGTGTTCACCGAGGCGGGATATGTCGGCGAGGACGTGGAGAGCATCCTCTCACGCCTGTTGCAGGTTGCCGACTACGATGTTGAGGCGGCGCAACAGGGAATCGTGTTCATCGACGAGATAGACAAGATTGCACGCAAGGGCGACAACCCATCGATAACACGCGATGTCAGCGGAGAGGGTGTACAGCAGGGACTGCTGAAACTGCTGGAGGGCACCATGGTGAACGTGCCGCCAAAGGGTGGCAGGAAACATCCCGACCAGGACTATATCCATGTGGACACCCGCAACATCCTTTTCATCTGCGGAGGCGCATTCGATGGCATAGAGGTGAAGATAGCTCAGCGAATGAACACACACACCGTGGGTTACAACTCCGTACAAAACGTAAGGAAAATTGACAAGAACGACATCATGAAATACGTGCTGCCACAAGACCTGAAATCTTTTGGACTCATACCGGAGATTATCGGGCGTATGCCAGTGCTTACCTATCTTAACCCATTGGACAAGGAGGCACTCACACGTATTCTCAACGAGCCGAAGAACTCCATAGTGAAGCAGTACAAGAAACTGTTCCAGATGGACGGCATAGAGCTTACGTTCGCCGAAGACGCGCTCGCGCTCATTGTCGATAAGGCAGTGGAGTACAAGCTCGGCGCCCGTGGACTACGCTCCATCGTGGAAAGCATCATGAACGATGCTATGTTCGAGTTGCCCTCCAAGAGGGTGAAGAAATTCGAGGTGACCGCCGAGTATGCGAAGAAACAGCTCGAGAGGTCACACTTCCAAAAGGCGGGATGACGACAGTCGCCCGCCAGTCCCTGACGGGACATACACAAAGATTATAATAACCACATAGAATATGAATCTAACCGCAGAACTGAAGAAATATTTTGGCTTTGACAAATTTAAAGGCGACCAGGAGGCAATAGTGAAAAACGTGCTCGACGGCAAGGACACCTTTGTTCTCATGCCTACGGGTGGCGGCAAGTCGCTTTGCTATCAGTTGCCCTCGCTACTGATGGAGGGCACCGCCATAGTCATCTCCCCCCTCATCGCACTGATGAAGAATCAGGTCGATTTCATGAACGGACTGGGAGAGGACGGCGTGGCACATTGTCTTAATTCTTCGCTAAACAAGGCAGCTATCGACCGTGTTAAGAAAGATATACTCAGCGGACGCACCAAACTGCTTTATGTGGCTCCGGAGTCGCTGACGAAAGAAGACAACGTCGAGTTTCTGAAGTCGGTGAAGATTTCTTTCTACGCCGTCGATGAGGCACACTGCATCTCCGAGTGGGGACACGATTTCCGCCCTGAGTACCGCCGCATCCGACCAATAGTAAACGAGATAGGCAACGCCCCCGTCATAGCCCTCACGGCAACGGCTACAGACAAGGTGCGCACCGACATAAAGAAGAACCTCGGCATCGTTGACGCTACAGAGTTCAAGAGCTCGTTCAACCGTCCTAACCTCTATTATGAGGTACGTTCCAAGACAAAGGAC